>JAQXZB010000001.1 GCA_029226975.1 Clostridiales bacterium
TATGGGAGTATCAACTTTTATCAATGACGTTGTTGAAAATATGGGATTTCTTGAGGATGAGGCGGCTAATATCCTACTGGGAGATGAATCAAGCTTTGAGGAGCATGATATTGAAGCTATCAAGAATGCGACAGAGCATAGTATAACTCGCTTTAGGGATGAGATTAAGCGTGTGTTTGCGCATTGTGAAGAGGCTTTGGAAATAGATCCGATATCAAAGGTCGTTGAAATAAACAATCCTCTGCCTCGGTTTTTGTCAGAAGGTCTTTATTCTGATTTGGCATATGTTGTTACAGAAAGATTGAAGATTAACCATAAAGAACCGATTTTAGGCGGTAATATTGTCATTGAATCAGAAGTGGCAGATAATGTAGGCAATGATCCTGAATACAACATGGCTATCGGCTATGCGATAGAGCCTATGCTGCATAAAAGAAAACGGCCTAATCTTCTTTTAAACGAGCATAAAGACAAAATTGTCGGAAAGTACATAAATCGCGCGGTAGGAACGATTGTGGGAGGTATCGCAGCGGTATGCCTTGTTGCGGGAATGGTGTCTGTAGGTCAAAACCTATATATAAAATTCTTGACTTCAACACAGGATAAGCAGAGTGAACTGAAAAATGACATATCCAAGCTGCAGTCTGATATACAGGATACTCAGGAGCTTATCGCCAATTACAAGCAGAGACTGTTTGATTGCAATGATTTTGTGGAGTGCGTGTTGGGCTTAAAGCCTGCAAATGTAACCATTCTTTCGGTAGATTCGGCGGATGTGATTGAATATACAGCGGGACTCCAGAAGCAGGAGGAGGACGCTACAAAAAAGAAGAAAAGCGATGATACCGATAAGAATGAAAATTCAGAAGAAAATACAGAGGAAAAACAGATATTTAGCGTGTCGAAGCCGGGGTATAAAGATGATATTGTAAACAAACGTATTATATTGAGAGGGTACAGTCAAGACCAGACGGCAATATCGGAGTATGTTTATAATATGAGCAGGCTTAACAGTGTTAAAAGCGTAGAGATTGCAGGCGTAGAAGAAAAAATGATGTTGAATGTCGGAAAACAGTGTGTCTTTGAGATGTTTATGGACATACAGAATGCCGATTGATCGGGAGGAGCGTATTATGAACAAGAAAATGCAAAAAAGAATTATAGTTCCGGTGTTGATTGTGACAGCTGCGGTTATATCAGCGTGTACGTTGGTAATAAATCCTATAAGAACAAGTTTTTTTGAAAAAAATAAGCAGATTGCAAGCATGAAACGGGATATGGGAAATACCTCCTCCTTATATAAGGAAAAGGAGTCTTTGACTGAGGAGTATCAGTCTAAGTCATCTGAAGCGGCACAACTTCAAAATGAGTTATCCCAAAACACAACAATGTCAAGCGTAGAACTGCTTGACTACATTACGAACCAATCTGAAAGCAGCGGACTGGATATGATATCGTTTAATAATTTCGGTATAATGGAAGACGGAAGGATATACAGGGATAGGTATGATGTAGAGGTGCAGGGCGGCTTATATGGAATAAACAAATTTTTCAATTCGCTTGACGATTTGGGCATCAAATATTCAGTAGGCAGCATATCGCTGCGTTTGAACAATAACGGTACATATCAAACACGTTTCTTTGATACGGCCACTAATCTGGAGTGGATTGACGATGAAAGGTTTATAAATGTTAAAAAAGGCTCAATAGTAGAAGTGCCGAAGGTGGGAAGATACAGTTACAGCGGAAGTGATGCTGACAAGTCCGATGATTCAAATACACAGCAGCCGCAGAGTACGGAGAATCCTAAACAAACCGAGAAACCCGAAAAGAATAACACAGAGGAAACACCCCAACCGTCGATAGAGGATAATAAGGATACGCGGGAAAGCATTACAGAGGATATAGAAAAGCAAATGAACGCAAAAGGCATGGAATATTCGACAATGCTTTTGGGTGCGGAGAATGACGGGCATATTTCAAATGCAGGGTTTATTCTCAGTCAGACAGCTAAAAATAACATATCGGCCTTAAACAATGATCAGAACAAGTATAAATTTGACATAACCATAGAATTCATAATGTACAATGATCCGCGTCTTAAGGATGAAGAAGAAAAAACGATTACAAATGAGTGGGGATAAAACGCTGAACATTGATTGTCTGGAGGGTTGAATTATGCAATATTTTGATTATCGAGCAAAAACGAGACTTAACAAACGTGTAACGGGTATTATGACCGGAGATACGGCGGAACAAGTAAAAAATATTCTTATAAGCGGCGGATACAATATTGAATATGTAAAGCCTATGTGGGATATAGGAGACATTCGTAAATGGATATATACCCATATTAAGATGAAAATAAAGTTTAAACATATTTATGAGTTTATTGACCAACTGGCATTCCTTATGAAAAGTAATGTTCAATCATATATGGCGCTGGAAACTTTAAGGGATAAAAGTGAGGATGAGCATACAAAGTATATTGCAAGAATCCTGTGCGAGGAGGTGCGCCGGGGAGTACCGTTATGGCAAGCAATGGAAAAATCCGGGTTTTTTACTCCGTCTATTGTACATCAGGTGCAGACCGGAGAGGAAAGCGGCGGAGTCGAGGACGCTTTGGGAAGAATAGCCACACAGCTTGAAGCGGATATGGATTTTAAACGCAGAATAAAAAGCGCGTGTATATATCCTATTACGATATTTGTATTGCTTGTTGTGATAACATGGCTGCTGATGACGTTGGTAGTGCCGACTGTTGTCGAAAATATAGTGGAAATGGGATGCGAGCTTCCGGCTTTGACAAGGTTTACAATGGGGATGTCAAAAGTGGTTAAGGTGGCCACTCTTCCTGCTGCGACCGCTGTTGCAATTATCATAATCGCAGGTAAAAAGATCTGTAAAGAGCGGCCGGATATTAAGGTAAAGATTGATCGTATCTATACAAAAATACCATTGATAGGGAATATGGTCGAAAAAATTTCGATGAAGGAATTTTCTAAACAGCTGTCAATTATGCTTGAGTCCAATATGAGTTTGGCTCCGGCACTGAGATTTGTTGAAAAAACAGTCAAAAATACATATGAACAGACTAAAATACGGACGGTAAGACGCTATCATGAAAATGAAGGATTGTCTCTGGCTGTCGCGATGCAAAATGAGGGAACGTTTGACCCCATGCTTGTACAAATGGTAATGGTAGGAAATGATACCGGAGAAATGGCGGAGGTTTTGGACAAGATGTCTCTTCGTTATATGAAGGATGTAGATGCGAAACTGAAAAAAATAACATCAATTATAGAACCTTGCATGATTGTACTGGTGGGTATTGTTGTGGGGTTTATAATGGTATCGTTATATCTGCCGATGTTCTCGATGATTGACAGCATTGCTTAAAGCGTTGCTTCTTTAATACACAACAGTATAGTTAGACAAATAATGATTTTTGCGGTATTACCTCTCAAAAAAATATATTGAAATGCAGATATAACCATGTATATGTGATAAAAATTTTAAAAAATATTATTTATAGGTGTTGACAAATAATGTTTTTTGTGGTAAAATTAAACTGTTCGAGTGAGGTGTCCCGGTCATGCATAGCCGAGATACAAGCTCATCATAGGCTGTTGTGACGTTGAATCCGGATATGCGGCAGCAACGGCTTTGGAAAATACCCCGTAAAAGCGGGGGTTGTTCATTGGTGCGTCGGTTTATAACGGCGTAACAATGAGACGGCTCCATAGCTACAAAGTGCAATATAGGTATGTGGGCATGTTATAAAAATATGTGTTTCTAAAAGGAGGAAATGAAATGCACAAGTTAAATTCAATTATGTGTAACAAAAAGAAAGACCTTGAAAAGAAGAAGTCTAAGCGCGGCTTTACGCTTGTGGAACTGATGATTGTAATTGCCATTATCGGTATTTTATTTGTTATTCTGATTCCTAAGCTGAGCACGGCGATGACAAAGAGTCGTGAGGCAGGCGTGAAGAATGATTTCCGTTCAATGAATTTGGCAGCTGAACAGCTGATGAGAGAGAATTCAGGTATGAGAGGCTTTGGCTCGGTTGACAACCTTTTAGGCGAAGCAGGCGATGCTACAACCAATCTGAATATTTACCTTGACGATGCTCTTAAGTTTGACTACAGTGCTGAAGATTCATGCGGTATATGCCGTACAGAAGATCCGTGGAATTTGCCGTATGAAGTATACTGCGCAAACATGAGCGGTCAGAACAACAACGGTGTAATCCTGTTCGTATCAGGCGGTACAGAAGGGAAAATCGCAGGAACCGAAGACGATGATCAGTCACAGGAAGACGGTGCAGATTATGTGCTGGCTACAACTTGGTATGACGGGACTATAAGCACAGCGACTACCGGTTTCTCAAAGAATATAGAAGCGGCTGCACTGAATCATGAGAATATCTCGGATGACACAAGCACTTCTATGACGGTTGACAGCGGCACCGGTGCTCAGACGGTTACATATGCACCTTCGAACAACAGTGTTGACGATTAATTCATGAAAAATGGGGAGAGCTGTTTCCCAAAAAAATCATCTATTGCTAATAGTAAAATGGGCTCGTGTTTATCGGGCCTATTTCACTATAGCATATAATAACCAAAGGAGGCATCGGATAAGTGGTAATAAAAAAGAGAAAAAGAGCAAATATGTCTATTGTATTGGTTGTTTGGCTCATTGCCATGACATCCGGAATTGCCGTATTATCTTATTCAATAAGCAGTAAATACAAAGCAAAACAATTTGAAAACAGGATGGAAAACAGGTACGTCAGTGAGAGCGGCGTGGATTTGATATTAGGTTTGGTTGAGGATTGTATATCGCAATATAACGCGATGATAAATTATGAAAAAAATGACATAGGATATGAATTTATTAACAGTCCGTGTATCTTCGATATTGACAGAACCGGCGGTGATGTCATTTGGGGAGATTACGGGGTTAGATTGGATCTGATTGAACAAGAAGCTGTAGATTATTTGGTGGGTCTGGGTTATCAGGGATATAACGAAGATAATAGTATACAGATTGAGGTTGTGACAGATGATATAAAGAAGCTGCAGATAAGTCAGCTGGTAAACGATGCGGAATTTCATCAAAACAACAGCGGTAATGCCACTGCAGATATGCTGCCGCTTGATGTTCATATATATATTAAATACGGCGGAGGCTGCATTGACTGTCTAAGCAGATGGAGTGACATTAAAATAATAAGAGGCTCATTCGGAAGCTCTGATGTGGGCGGCGTGCCTGTGTATGCAGATACAAGCGGCATGAGGATTGATATATTAAAATATGACAATTATGGTATAAACGTGCAGTTGGGCGATAAAGAAGGAGATGATGTTGAGTGAAAAAGGCATTCACTTTGGTAGAGGTTATGATAGTAACAGCTATTATATCGCTATTGTGCATCATTTCATTTACGGCATATAACGCGATACATAAAAACAATAGTGTAGATAACTGCGAAATGACTCTAAGGGATATTGCGTCGGGATATCAAAGCTATATTATTGATTACGGTAAAATCAATCTGGCGGCAACTTCATCGTATGAGACTGCTGTTAACAATGTGCTGAGCGTTTTAAACAGATATTATTTTAATGATGAGGTAGAATGTACGGGTATAGATGAAAGTGGATATAAAAGCTTTGAGGCTAAAACGAAAATAAAGATGGATCCATGGGGGAATCCGTATTATCTTTCGGTATATACATATGATGGAGAAGACAGCGATAACGTTGTGGGTCTTATGGTAATACACAGTAACGGACCGGATGGAGTGAGTTCAGCGGATACATATTCCGAGTCTAAATGCGGAGATGATGTTATAGCAATTGTAAAACCCAACAACTGAGAAATATATTGTGAAAAAGGAGTGAGGTGTCATGTGCAATATATTTAAACGCGTATGTTCGATTTTTACATTAACGATGTTTTTAGGGGCGGCATGCATGAATGTTGCTGCGGATGAGTTTTTAAATGACAGTGATAAAATGTATTATACATATCATGGAAGCATTGCAGATACCGGCGAAACCACATTAACTGTTCGGCTTCCTGATTTGGAGAATTCTGTCAAGAACACGCAGTTAAATTACGTTATTGTGGGAGTTGAACTGGCGATTTTTGAGAAAAAGGCAGGAGAAAGTACATATGCCATATATAAGGATGCGGACGGAAAGGAAAGCAAGCGGTATTATTATACCGTACCGCACGAAGACGGCCGCAATTATGCAGATTCGCTGACATATACCATTGATATAGGCAATATATCTGATTATCGTTGTAATGCAATATATAAAATAGCGTTTAGGTATTATGTAAGCCCTATATATGATATGTCTCAGACGGTGATTGTTGACCGCTCTGTGTCATATAGCATAAAAAATAACAAGGATGGTTGGTATCTGTTGGGAGAAGGTGACGGATATTCACTGTCAACAACGCCATCAACGGAAGGTTTTTCATTCTCGGCAAATATGCTGTGTGAAATATTGGATAATATGTTTGTAAACAATATAAATGACAGCTCAATATACGGTAGTATAGCAGCAAGCACAGGTGAGCTGGGAGCTTCAACGGCATTCATTGTTGCTCCTACGGCATATTCCACAGTGTGGGGCTTGAATGTAAAGGAATATGATGCGTTGGATACTTTGTATTTTACAATAAAAATGCAAAATCAGGATACTAAAGAAATATATACAATAGAGGCGAACAGCCCGGCATCTTCAGAAACCATGAGGAAAATGACATTTTTAACCAATTATATTGATAGTTCCGGGGGAGCGCATGAAAATTTGCCGGATGGGGTTTATGATGTTACCGCGTCGGTTACAGAGAATAAGCTGGGATATGATATAGAAGGAGTGCAGGATAAGCTTGTGGGCAGGATTGTAATTAAACGTTCCAAACCTCCCGAACCGGTCATATCGGTTAATGGGGGAGAGGCGGCTATAAACTATCCGGCGGATTCGGCAATAGCATCAAGTTTACGGGCTACTTGGCTGCAGTCGGAGTATCAGAAAGCTTACAGATTTAATTCTGACAGTACAGGGATAAGTGCATGGAACGCTTATTCAGACGTTCTCACATTAAGAACTACGGGATTGCTTACAGCAAGACATATTGATTTTGCGGGCAACTATTCGGAAGCAACTGCAAGGATACGAAACTCATCGAATACGGACATATCTGAAGGCGGGTTGATGGTATTTGCGCAGGAAAACCGAAGCGCAGATGTATATTTTATAGGCATAAGAAGAAGCAGTAACGGCGGAGTAGATGCGTCCTGCTTAGACTTTGTAAATTAAAAAGGAGATGATTGCTATGAAAAAAATGTATAAGCTCATATGCGCATTTTTAAGTATTAGTTTGATAATGTCGTTATTTACCGTGATGCCGGCAAGTGCGGCCAAGATTGATTTCTGGGTAACTGATGGAGAGTATCATGATCCGGAAGGGTTTCTTGATATCCAAAATGCAACTGCTCAGGAAATATGGAATGCGTCCTTGAGCGGCGTTGACAGCAGTGTTTCAAACATTGCGACTATTACAGATATGCAGATTTCTTCGCAGTACAGTTGGAGATTTATAACAGACAATTCCGGAAACAACTATGCATTTATATATGATATATCGTCAAATGATATGCTCTATGCAATAAAAAACGTAGATTCAACGATTCTTGGATATTTAAAAAACACATGGTATTCATGCGAGAACAAAGATTTATATGTAGTAAATGGTGGAGATGTGGCGTCAGATGCAGCAACGGACAATTATTCTTATAGGGTATATGCGGGATCCTCGTCAATTAGCTGGGTATCTTCGTTGAATGATAGTTCGCAGGTGCTGGCGGTAAATAACTATATGATTTTGAGTACGGACTTCTATCTTTATTATAATAGTAGCGGTAATTCTATTTCGCCTACAAGTATGACAAGTGTTTTGGCATACCGATTTCTAAGTGACACCGAATATGACACTATTAGGGTTTTAAGTAACTCTTCGGGTCAAATATACTTTTACTATACCTATAAAACAACAATAAACAACCGTTCTGTGGGCAGTAATGGATTTGCTTCAAATATGATGATGGCTACATTGGAGAATGCAGGCTCGACCGGTATGACATACAGTGAAAGCAGTAATACGAATCATATAGGATATTGTGAGTCGATAGGAAGAATGCATGGTACATCTTCATCTACATACTTCTTGATGCCGATTGAATATAATAAGCAGAGTAATGCGTATGATGCAAGCTACTCATCACAAGTAAGCGCATCAGCCCAGACAACTTTTAGCGATGGCTCCTATCCTAAAATTGAAATTAGATTTACAAGTTATACAAGTGCATCTTACCCGGTTTTGGTCATATATGATTCTGAGGGAAAACAGATATATAGCCAATCGTTGGAAATAAGTGCTAATAATTTTGTAAATACGAGTGCATCACAATTTTATGGGGATGTAAAAATTCTTGATGATAATACATTTTTGTTTGTAAACAGTAGTACAAATCAATATATTAAATTTGAAAAGGCGGGAACAATCAGTGATGTTTCCGGAGGTGTTAATCTTGGGACTGTCGAACTTTCGGTAGGAGATACAAGACCGGAAGAACGCTCTTTTGCTGTAGCAGGATTAAAAGGAGAAACTTCATTTTCAACGGCTATAATGAATATTGCGGATGCTGATAATAATATTGTCGGTACGGCACTTCTGTATGTTCCCAAAGACAGTTCAAATACGGCAATTGATGAGAGAATGACTTTTGTTATAGCAGAAACGGCTATGAAAACTACATTATGTTCGGCGGCGGGAACATATTTCGGGACTGCCT
This sequence comes from Clostridiales bacterium, assembly GCA_029226975.1. GTDB lineage: Bacteria > Bacillota > Clostridia > UBA1381 > UBA1381 > Ornithomonoglobus_A. The sequence goes on from JAQXZB010000001.1 coordinate 8,882, forward strand.
CCGCAAGAATAAACGGAACGACAACGGCCATTTCCTTAACAATTCAAGTTGCCAACGATACGCCCAAAATGAAGGAAGGAAGCGATATAGTTGTTAACAGCATTGTTACGAAAAATAAAGGAAATGCGGATCAAGAAAGCGTATGGGATGTGTCCCTGAGTGAGGATGTACTTAAGAAAATACGTCATTCGGGTGTTGCCTCTGCAAATGGAGACTTGAATTTGGGTACATATATAATAAGAAGCAGCGAATATGGAGAAACAACGTCTGCCGATACTCACTTCGATTTTACGCTTGTAGGCGTAGACACAGGATATGACACAATATCGGACGGTTCGGGGGATACTGATGTATATCACACTGATAAGGAATTTACTTTGACGTATAATGATAATACGGTTTCTGTATTACGCAACGATAAAACGGGATACATTTCTATTGGACAAGAAGTAAAAAACAATCTTATTACTGCGGCTAAATCAGGACAAACGACATTTACATTCTCCGGGACGGGGAAGGTCAATGGCATTGAGGACGCATATGTTGTATTTACAGTACAGGTTTTGGATGACAGCGCGGCTGCATTAAAGAGCAATGGGTTAAACCTTGGAACAATTATAGTTAGAGGGAGCAGTTTAAATTGGAGTCAGGCGTTTGCTGTTTCACTTCCGTTTACTATAGACCATGATAATACCGATACATCTGTTGATTTGTATGATATGTGGAGCGGAGTTAAAAGAGAAATAAGTGTTAATCTCAGGCTTGAGGATGAAATGGCTATAGTAGAATATAGCGCTAATGCATTGACTACGCCGTCAAAAGATGCCGCGGATGCTATAATAAACCTATGTGGATACGCAAAGATAAACGGTGTGGAAAATGTATGTGTAACGCTTAATTTGTCAGTCATAAATGATGTCGGTATGGGAGGAGACCCCAATATTATGGTTCTTCCCGATGTGGTTATTATAAAGAACAACAGCACAACGGTTACAGGAACTTGGCAAACAAAAACAGATATGAGTGGTACTGTGGCGGCGGAAAGTAATCCGATAAGCAGCTATTTCTCTGTTGTAGGTAAAAGTGACGGACTTGTAACATGGACGTGTAAAACGCCTTCAAGTATTACTGCCGGAATATATGATGTTGTATATAAAATAGGAGACAAAACGTTATCGTTTAAGGTAAGAGTTTTGGAATCTCCGGCAAGCGGCGCAAATGTTACAATAACATTCTGATATTTATAAGAAAAAGCGAATCTATGGTAATAACCGGGTTCGCTTTTTTTCTTGACGATAATGTATATTTTTTAAAAAGAAATACAGAAAATACATTGACAAATAATGGTTTTTATGGTATAATAGCAATGTAAGAAGAGAGGATAATATACGATATATGCTGAATGAAATGTCTTAAAAATCAAGACATTTCACTAAAGTCTTATGGCGAGTTATATGACAAATAATGATTTTTGCGGATATTTTAAAAACGAGTGGAATACTATTGAAAGAGAGAACGGCTCGCAATTCCATTAACTTTAGCTGATGGGTGAGAGCCGTGTGGAAAATATATAAGTAGAAAGTGAGGTGATAAATAAATGTTAAAAGCGTATAAATACAGAATCTATTTAAATAAGCAACAAGAAGAACAGATACAGAAAACTTTTGGCTGTTGCAGATTTGTGTATAATCAAATTCTCGCTTATAGAAAAGATAAATACGATAAAGAGAAAGAATCTATGAACAAAACGTCTTGTAATAATTACGTCAATCAGGTTCTTAAAAAAGAATACGAATGGCTTAAAGAGGTGGATAAGTTTGCATTAACTAATTCAGTTTACAATTTAGATTTCGCCTATCAAAGATTCTTTAAAGAACATACTGGATATCCTAAATTTAAAAGTAAACATAATCATTACAAATCATATACTACAAATTTTACTAATGGGAATATAGAAGTTTCTTTTGATAATAATAAAATCAAACTTCCTAAACTTAAATGGGTAAAAGTAAAAGTACATCGTGAATTTACAGGAAAAATAAAATCTGCCACTATTTCGCAAGTGCCGAGTGGTAAGTATTTTGTGGCGGTGCTTGTAGAAACAGAGCATACGCCCATAAAATCTACTGGATGTTGTATTGGGTTTGATTTAGGCATTAAAGACTTACTTATCACTTCTGACGGTGAAAAGAAAGAAAATCCTAAATATATTAAGAAATATGAAGGCAAATTAGCAAAAGAACAGAGAAGGTTATCTCATAAGAAGAAAGGTGGTAAAAATTGGAATAGGCAGAGAATTAAAGTCGCAAGAATACATGAAAAGATTCACAATACTAGAATTGATAACTTACACAAAATTTCTCATGAACTTATCAGCGAAAACCAAGTGATAGTAAGTGAAGATTTAGCAGTAAGTAATATGGTGAAGAATCATAATCTTGCAAAAGCAATATCTGATTGTGGATGGCATGAATTAACAAGACAGATTAGCTATAAGGCTGATTGGAATAATCGACAGTACATAAGGATTGGCAGATTCACAAAGTCAAGTCAACCATGTCATGTATGTGGGTATATCAATCCGGATACCAAAGATTTATCTGTTAGAGAATGGATTTGTCCTTGTTGTGGAGCTGTTCATGATAGAGATATAAATGCTGCCATTAATATTCTAAATGAAGGATTAAGAATACTTAATGCAGTGTAAAGAAATAAAACATACGGTAGGAACTATCGGAATTTACGC
>JAQXZB010000002.1 GCA_029226975.1 Clostridiales bacterium
CATCGAGGAATGCCTTTGGTATGCACTTTTTGCGAAAATAAACTCTACCGTACCCTCGTACGCCTACGAGTTCATTTTCGCAAAATCTGACTCAATTTCTCGCAGTCTGCCAGCGTGTAGACAAGTTTGTCTACACGCTGACCCTTTGAGCAATCAGCTCAAAGGGTCTTTTCATTCAGGAAAGAGAATATCCTTGCCGAAAATGTTACTGCACCTATATTATATTTCTTATTTCCAGTGATTTAAGAGCCGTTTTGTCCGTATTCGTCTTTGAAAATGCAAATACCGCCTCGTTTTCTCCCTCCGACAAATCCACAATAGTGCTTATTCTCTTTATTTTCCCCGACGTTCCGCCAAAAGAAATCGGATACTGCTTGTCGGCTATTTTTATATACATAGCAAACTGTGTAAGCTCGGGCGAGTCTGTGCATATATCTGCCGCAATCTCGGCTCTTCCCTGCTTATTGCCGCACAGCTTAATGAGCATTTCATCTCCCGGCTTTGCCAGCGCTTTATAGCAGTTGTGTTTTCCTTTATCGGCGGATACCGAATCAAGATATACATATACTGTCTTACGTTTCGTATTCTTCGGTATAGTACATTTAAAGGTGTTGTATTCCCTTTTGGGGGATATGGTTTTAAATAACGCTTCTTTTTTATCGGCTCTGTGGCGGAAACCATATCTGCGTTCAAAACACAGAAGCTTTGATATAACATTAAGTATGTTTGCAGCGTTTCTCTGAAGCATAGTCTTGGTAATCAAGCCCTCACAAAGCGCTGTTGACATATCATCGTGCCATTCTTCCGCCTGAAAATTCTCCACTACCATGTATATATCATTCTGCGCTCTTACCATGGCTCCTGTTTTTGTTTTGTCTGCTTCTTCATCGGGTACATAGTTCAATTTAGACCACCAATCTGTCATGACCAGTCCGTCATATCCCCAATCTTTGCGCAGAATTGATGTTGTAAGCTCATAGTTTGATGCCGAATGATAACCGTTTACAGGGTTATACGATGTCATTATCCCTAATACAGGTGAAGTTTTTACCGCGATTTCAAAGCCGCGCAAATAGATTTCACGCAAAGCTCTTTCTGATACTGCGGCATTGACGAAGTGCCGTCTGTATTCTCTGTTATTGCAGGCAAAGTGCTTAATAACGCCGCTTGCTCCGCCGTTATTAAGTCCGTTTATGTTTGCCGCCGCCATAGTGCCGCTTAACAGCGGGTCCTCCGAAAAATACTCAAAATTCCTGCCGCAAAGCGGATTTCGGTGTATATTCATTCCCGGTCCCAGAAGCATATCGATTTTATTAAGACACAGCTCCTTTCCGGCAAAGGTATAGAGCTTTTCCACCATTTCAGTATCCCAGCTGCACGCCAAAAGCGTACCGCAGGGCATACTTGTCGCCGCTTCTCCGTTATCCATGCGTATTCCCGAAGGTCCGTCTGAAGTACACGCAAGAGGAATACCGCGCTTTTGCAATGCATCCGACACTCCTCCGAAGCACGAGGCAACTCCCGCGGTTACTTTAGGACTTAACATTCCCTCTCCCCGCGAGATTGTCATCAACTCTTTATCACTCAGTGATGCGGCAAATTCTCTGATTTTTCCTTCCTTGACAGCATCTTCAAAGCTTCCCGTATACGGCTTTATTATTTCTTCAGCGGTTTTTGTTCTCTCATTCATGGATATACTGCGTGTGTTTACCGTTTGGAAAGCTATCTTTCCGTCAATGTTTACCATACGCTTAAATTCTTTTTCGGGAGCCATACATTCCGTAAGCTGCTTAACCACCGTTGTTTTGGGAATATCAAAAGAAAACACCTCTGCCGCATCTCTTACGTTTTTTCCGGCATATATACTGTATGTGCCGTTTTCAAGCACCCATGCGGACTTATATCCCGAAGCTCCGCAGTCGTCGTATGCGGCAAGATTTTTTGTATTAAAAATTATATTTACACTTACGCTTTCACCGGGCATTATTTCCTTTGTTTTTGCAAAAGCCGCAAGCTCTCTTGCCGGACGCGTCAGTTTTTTTGCCGAGCATCCGACATATACTTCTATAACCTCTCTTCCGGGAAACGCGCCTGTGTTTTTAACGCTGAACGTAAGAGCAATTTCATCGCCGTTTTTATCTGCCCTCTCACACACCGTTTCAAAACTTGTATATGTAATACCAAATCCGAACGGATATAAAACCTCGTCTTTTTTGAAGGTTTCAAAATAACGGTACCCCACAAAAATATCCTCATTGTAGATAATTTCATTTTCGCCGTCAAATCCGTCCGATGACGGGTACATGGAATATTCCCGCGCTATTGTATCCGCAAGGCGTCCCGACGGCGGTACAATACCCGACACCACATCAGCCGCCGCATTTCCGCCTTCTTCGCCTCCTGCCCATATATACATCGCACAGGGGACATTGTATTCCTCTACCCACTTCATATCAATAAGATTTCCGCAGTTTAAAAGTACGGCAAAGCGTTTAAAATATTTTGCAATATTTTCTATAAGCTTTCGCTCATTGTCGCTTAAAAGATAGCCGCCTTTTACATATTTATCATCGTAGAACTCGCCGGCAACGCGCCCGATTACAATAATCGCTTTATCATTGCGCTGTGCCGCCGCCTTTATGACGTTCTCGGAAATTTCCGGCTCATAATCGCAAAAATCCGCTTCCCACCTGTTCTCGTCTGCGTTCGGGGTGGATTTTGTCAGTTCCTCATACATTTTGGCAATTTCTTCATCAACCAAAATGCTGTCATTATTTCTGAAACCTTCCAGAATATTTACGGTATGCCGGGTGTTCACTGCACCGCCGGAGCCGGTTCCGCTTTTGTAGTAATCTATCTGACAGCGGCCGAATACTGCCGTTTTTTCATTTTGTATCGGCAGAACGTTGTGTTCATTCTTAAGCAGCACCATTCCCTCTGCTGCGGCAAGTCTCACAAATTCCCTAAAACCTTCAACTACCATAATCAATTTACCTCATATATTCATTTAATCTTCAAAGATGACAGTGCTTATGGAGTTTTCCATTACATCAAAGTACCACCATTGACCCTTATAGAAGATCTGGTACTGGTGTTTTTCATCATTGGGATTTATAACATGGACAACAAAACTGCCGTCCGGATTTTTTGCCGCACAGGAAACCGTTTCAAATTTCAGTTCTCTGAAAGCGAATACTTCGTGACCCTCATTGGCAGGTTCGGATCGGTAAATTTCTGCACCGTTTTGGGTAAAATGCGCAAAATGCCCAAATGCGCGGTACTGACCGCTGTAGGACAGCTCTTTTGTCCGGCTGTCAAGAGTAACCAATCCGGCACAATAGCAGTGACCCACATTGGGACGTCCCTCTTCGTCAAGCATAAGATTCCAGCCCGTAAAGGATTCACAGCCATGATTTAATGCTTTTGCCATCATAGTTCCCCATTTGCACCAATCGGAGTCATAGCAGTCCTTCAGTCGCGGACCGCCCTCAGTAAACTGGAAACGAATATCGGGATGTTCCTTTTTGATTGCGTCAATCATCTCAATACATCCGAAGTAGTAATGAAAAGCCGCGGAGGAACAGCACTTTGTCAGCTCGGGATACTCGTCAAGCATCCAGTTTACACGCCGCCAGCCGTTGAAGTTGTGGTCATGAAACCATATATCAACATCCATTCCCTTCGCTTTGAGTTTTTCGGAAAGGGCAAAAATGTACTGAGCCTCCTGGTCGGGATTCCATATACACGCCGGGAACTTTCCGTACTGATCAACATCAGGCTCATTTTGCGGAGTAAGCGCACTAATGTGGATACCCTCCGCTTCATATGCCTCTAAATATTTTATTATATAATCGGCATAAACATCTATATACTTGGTACGCATATATCCGCCGCAAATAAATCCTCCGGTTTTCATCCAGCCCGGCGGACTCCATGGAGAAGCAAAAAAGCGCAAATCGGGGCGAATTTCCAGTATCTCCTTTATCATGGGAAGAATGTATTTGCGATCTCTGTCAATTGAAAAATGCTTTAATTCCACATCACCGGGAACATCATCATAGGTGTAAATCTCTGCGGAATAGTCGCACGAGCCGATGGGCAAACGCGCAATGCTTAAATTAAGACCCTCCTTACCGTAAATATCGGTAAGGAGTTTCTTTCTGTTTTCGGGGGTCATTTGCGCCAGCTCGTAGCAGGACGAACCCGTAAGCGCAACACCGAACCCTTTGCATATATTGCTCGGTGTTTCCTCCATAATAATTTTCTGTGCCGCGCCGCATTCGCTGCCTGCGGGAAACACCGGCTCGGAATGTAAAACGCCGCAGTCATTGGTTGTATATTTAGTAACTTTCATAAAACCTACTCTCTTATCTTATAATATTTATTCAATAAAGCTTCCGAATGTAAGAATAAGCGGAGTGTCTTTGATGGGAAGCTCTTTTATTACAAATACGCCGTCGCCTTTGTCCTCAATCAATTTTTCGGGTATTTCGTAAATCGCACCGTCCATAATATCCACAAGCTTTATATCATTGTATTCCGTATAAAGCTCAACGGTAATCGTGGAATGATAGCTTGTTGTCATTATATTTGACGGATACCAATAGGCAAATGCCTTTCCGCCCGCATTTTCAAAGGAGCCTGTGGTTACCTCATTCCTCTTAAGCTGATTTTCATAATGGGCCGGGGAATATTCGGAATTAACAAAAATCGGCTGTCTGCACACCTTAATATCTCCGGCAAATAAGGAGCATATGTTTTGCAGTACATAATATGAAGGCTTTTTGTAATATTCGCCTGTTGATCTTCCGTCCTCGTCAAAATCCGCACCAAGCACACCAAAATATCCGTAGTCAAGATATGACGCTTTATTATTTACATCGCCATGCAGCGCCTCAATCATATCCAAGCATGAAAAATATGATGTGAAATGTACATCCGTCATCAAATCCGCAATCGTGTGGCGGGCAAGCTGTTTTGCCTGAATTTCCTCCGTCCATGCACCTTCACACAGAGCGCCGTTTCCTCCCCGTTTGGACTGAGTGCCGCTTTCGCCCTGAATGAGTTCAATATCGGGATTGTACATTTTTATAAGCGCTCTGTAGTTTTCAACTCTTTCAAAAACCTTATTCTCATCATGGGTATATTCATGGAAGGATATGTAGTCTAAATACTTGCCCATTCCGGTTTTAAGAGCGGTATTTAGAAAATCGAGCTTCCTCATACACACAACCCCGCCGATTGTCTTTGCTTTGGGGTTTGCCTCTTTTACGGCTTTTGCGGTGGCTATTGTAAATTCCCCAAGCTCCTTCGCATTTACGCCATGCTTCCAGCACCATTTGCCGTCCGGCTCATTCCATACTTCAAAGTAATTTACTCTGCCCTCATAATGCCCTACCACAGCAGTAACATAATTGACCCACGCCTGCTTTTCCTCATCGCTAAAAATCGGCGGACAGCCCACTGCGCCAAAAACCGTTTTTGCCGAGTCGGTATACAAGCTGTTTCCGTAACACAGGCATATCCATGGCTCAATGCCGCGTTTTAAAAAATTATCAACCACCACATCAAGCCATTCAAAATCATATATGCCTTTTTCTTTTTCGGTCCTCTGCCAGCCGGACTGTAATCTTACTTTTTTAACCCCACATTCGGCAACCTTGTCATATGCCTTTTGGGGATCAAAAACATCACGATCAAGCTTTTCAAATCCGAGACCGATTTTTGAATATTTTATCTCACTTGATTTTTTAGCCTTAAGCTTTCCAATCTTTTTTAACTGTTCCATAAATCTTTCACCTAACCTTTAACCGCGCCTATAACTATACCCTTTACGAAGTATTTTTGAATAAACGGATAAAGAAGAAGTATAGGCCCTGTTGCAATCATTGCCATGGCAAGCTTTGTACTCTCCGAGGGCAAATCCGTACTTGCAAGAAGGTCTGTGCTTGTTCCGCTTACAAGCGCCTTCATAGCCGCGGCATTGTTTAACATATTGTATAAATAATACTGAAGCGTATAAAGCTTTGTGTCGCTTATAAAGAGCATACAGTTGTACCACTCGTTCCATACCGCAAGACCCGTAAAAAGCGCAATTGTTGCAAGAACGGGCTTTGACAAGGGCATTATGAGCTTTGCAAAAATCAAGAAATCGTTTGCGCCGTCAACCTTTGCCGATTCCGTAATTTCATGGGGAATGCCGTTCATGTAATTCCTCATAATAAGGATATTGAACACTGAAAATATATGCGGAATTATCAGTGCAATCAGGTTATTTTTCATTCCCAATTTCATCATAAGCATATACCAGGGCGTTAAGCCGCCGTTAAAGAGGGTGGTGAAATAAATAAAATATGACAATTTATTTCTCCAGGGAAAGTCTTTTCTTTGTAGAACATATGCCGTCATCGCCGAAAGCAGCAGCGAAAGCAGCGTTCCTACGACCGTAATCCCAATTGTTATTACATACGCGCTTATAATTTTATCGGGGTTTTCAAAAATCGTCTTATACGCAAGAACGGAAAACTCCTTAGGTATAAGCGAATACCCATGGTTTATAATGTAGGATTCGGAGGTAAACGAACCTGAAAGCATCATTATAAACGGCAAAACTCCGATAAGCGAAACCGCAATAATAAATATATATACAACTACAAGAAATATCCTGTATTCTATTGGTTTTTTATTAAATTTATTTGTTTTCATTTTTATAGTCCGAACTCCTTTCACCAATGCTGTTTAGAATAACGCACTATCATCATCAATCTTCTTTACAACCGCATTTGCCAGCATAATAAATACAAAGCAAAGTACGGATTGATACAAGCCGACTGCAGACGACATACCTATATCATTCGAGAACAACAGCGTTCTGAAGGTAAAGGTATCAATAACATCGGTGTAATTATAAAGCAAGCCGTTATTTCCGATCAAGCTGTAGAACATTGTCAGGTTTCCTCTGAACACGCGTCCCAGAGCAAGCAGAACAAGCGTAATCATTGTTGAACGGAGCGCAGGAATTGTTATGTGCCAAATCCTTTGCATAATGTTTGCACCGTCAATTTCGGCAGCCTCATAAATGGAGGTGTCAATACCCGTAATTGTTGCCATATACACAATCGAGCCGTATCCCAAGCCCTTCCAAATGTCCAAAAATACAATTATAAACGGCCAATACTTCGGCTCACTGTAAACATTTACAGGGTCTATGGAAAGCGAGCTTAAAACATTATTTACAACACCGTAATCGAAACTGAAAAAGTTGTAAACAATCGCTCCCACAACAACCCACGAAATGAAGTACGGGAAGAAGATACAGGTTTGCGCTGTTTTTCTCACTTTTTTACTGCCTATTTCCGTGAGGAAAATCGCAACAATCAGCTGCATGATATTTCCCAGTGCAATAAAGGCAATATTATATAAAAACGTATTCCTCGTAACCGTCCATGCCTGCCCGCTTTTGAAGAAAAATTCAAAATTTTCAAGCCCGGCAAAGGGGCTTTTTAAAATCCCCAAAGCGTAATCATATTTTTTAAACGCAAGTACCACCCCAAACATCGGAATGTACGAGAAAATAAAATAATACAACAGTGCCGGCAAAATCATCAGGAGCAGACATTTGTGCTTGCTCACATTGTGCAGAAACGACGTTCTCTTTAAGGGCGTGTTTGCTGTTATAGTTCTTTTCATTGAAAACCCTCGCTTACTTTAAAGTTTTTTGATATTCCTCATACTGCTTTACGGTTTCCTCATAAACCTTGTCAATACCCGCCTGCGTAAGCTTTTCCTCATAGGTCTTAAAGGCATCATCAAGCTTTGATTGTTCAACCATGCCGTTATAGAGCGGTCCGCCGTACTGTGACGCAACGGACGCAATGGATACCAGCTCCGTTTTTACGTTTGCATCGTCAAATACAAATCCGTAAATATCGCTTTCAACGGTTTCCTGCTCCCAGCGTTTTAAGATTTCCTGCTTTTCGGGAATATCGGTTTTGTCAGTCCTTAGCATCTCTTGGTTTTTCCAGCCCCATACGCATCCCGGCTCATATCTTTCCTCTTTGGCAAGGTTTGAATTTAACGAAACATAGCCGTTCTCACCGTCTGCCTCCCAGTGCTTGCCCTCGATACCGTACCAGGTCAGGTCAAAATATCTTTTATCGTTTCTTAAAAGCTCTATAAACTGCAATGCTTTGTCAGCATTTTTTGTAGTTCTGTTTAAAGCAAGGCCGTTTGCAATTGAAGGATTTTTCACCTTGGGAACTCCCTGTGAAAAATCGCATATTTCTATCTTCCATTCGGGATGCGACGCTCTTAGCTTCTTAGCCATTGATGCACAGGTTTCAAGGTTCTTGACATATGTAGCCGCTTTTCCGTTTTCAAACATATTGTCTATTGTTTTGTTTGCAACTATGTCTGCCGGGATAATGCCCTTGTCAACAAATTCCCTTGTTTTCTTTACCTGATCTCTGTAGATTTCCTGGAAATCCTTCTTGTCAAATTTCTTTTCCGATACATCATAGATAAGCTCCGTACCCTTGGGTGTTTCAATTCTGCCCACCTTATTCTTGTATCCGCCCCAGAAAGAGCCTACCGCAACAAGGTTTACAAGCGGAATAATTTCTTTGTCATTATTCGCCACGTTTTCAAGATATGTTTCAAAATCATCAAGGGTAGTTATAGGCTCCATGCCGTATTTTTCTCTTAAATCACCTCTTATGAGCGCAACATTGGTGTCATATTCGGTGGCGGTATTGGGAATCATATACATTTTGCCGTTTACCCTTGCCTCGTTTTTCGCGTTCTCCGTCAAGGTTTCATAGGTTTTCGGAGCGTTCTTTTTAAGCATTTCATCGGTAATTTCCATAAAGCTGTTTTTTTCCGCCTGCTGATTGTAATTAACCCAGTTTGCGGCGAAAACAATGTCAAAATCCTCACCGTTGGAGAACAAAAGCGAATATTTCTGATTTAGATCCGAATAGTTATAATACTCGATCTCAACCTCAGCGCCTATATCCTCCCGGAGCATTTCATTTAATTTACCGTAAATCGCATCATACTGCGTGGGCTTATCTCCCGTAAGTATCATTTTGAGCTTTGTTATTTTCTCACCGTCATTGCCTGCATTTTTTGTACAGCCCCCGGCAACGGATACCATGGCAGCCGAAAGTATAAAGCATAAAATTTTTTTCGTCAGTTTCATAAAAAAACACCTCTTTCATTTTGGATAATTATTTTTCTCTTTATATTTTACCTTTTGCAGGGCTTAAAGTAAAGTGGCTATTTCTCATATATGGTGTAATATCTTGTAAATTTAAAAAAGACCTTGACAGCGGCTTTAATTGGAATTATAATTATATAAGTAAGCGGACATAAACTCTTAAAAAAGGGGGAGATTTCATGCGTTTAATGCCAAATACCGGCATAAAATACAAGCTTTTTATGTCGCAGATTTCCCTTATTTTGGTTGCGGTGTTATCGTTTTTTGTTATTTCCGTCTCATACTTTATAGTAAAAGCAAAAAATGACGCGGAAGTTAATCTAAGGTACGCATCAAGCATAACCGTTTCAAATATTTCCAATGAAATAAACTCTATGGAAACCTGCATTTATTTTGCAAGCTACAACACAGACATTGCATCTATCCTCTCGGATGAAGAAGAATTGTCTGTTTTTGATATGTGGGGAAATTACAATTATGTGTGCCGCAGCTTAAATCTGTCGCAGCTAAACTGCAAATTACCCGTTACTCTCACGCTCTATCCCACATCGGATAACATTGTTATATATGACGGTTTATACACCGTCAGTGCAGATACAATAAAAACCGCAAAGTGGTATCGCGATTCGGAAAAGAACTCGACAAAGTTTCATTATTTTACCGAAACCGAAGATGATATTTCTAAATTCTGCATTGTAAACACTCTTTATAATCCGGATAATTTAAGCGAGGTTGTCGGGTACATAAAAATATCGACAGATCTTTCAATCTTTCGGGATATTATGCAAGACTTTGCAATGACAAACGAGGAGAGTATTCTTTTAAATAATGACGGCGATATAATCTGCACCTTATCGGGCAAAAGCTATGCGGCTGACATTGCCGGTTCGTTTATAAATATTTCATCGGATAAGCTTGACACGCTTAAAATAGACCGAACGAAATATTTTTTAATACAAAGCAAAACCGAGGACGAGCGTTACAGCACAGTCGGACTTCAGGCTGTTTCCTCGGTTTACAAGGACATCTATTTTATGGCTGTCATTTTGTTAATAATACTTCTATTGATAATTATAATATCCTTTGTGGTATCTCATCTTATAAGCGGATCGATTATAAGCTCACTTGACACGCTTATAAATGCCATGAAAATGTCAAAATTGGGCGAGTTAAAAACCATCGAAGCCCCCAACAGCGGCAACAATGAATTAAACGATGCCATAAACGCATATAACAATATGGTGACAAATATCGAAAACCTTATCGAGTACAACAACAGCCATCTTGAAACATTGAAAAAATACGAATTTAACTTTTTGCAGATGCAGATTAAACCGCACTTTTTATATAACACCTTAAATTTAATTCAGTGTCTTGCAAAAGAAAACAAACCCGATGATGTTACGGCTTTGATTAAAAATTTATCAAAATTTTACCGTACAAGCTTACATACCAAAGGCGATTTCGTAAAGATAGAAAATGAACTGGAGCATATTTCATATTATGTGGCAATAGAAAATGTCAAGCACGACAATTCAATTAAGCTTGATATTGATATAAGCGAAGATATAATGAATTTCAGTATTCCCAAAATTACGCTTCAGCCGATTGTTGAAAATTCAATAATTCACGGAATACTTGAAAAGGAACAGCCCCAAGGAACTGTTTCGATTACAGCGAAAAAAGAAAATGACGATATTTATATTTATATAAAGGACGACGGTGTGGGAATTTCACCGGCAAAAATCGAAGAGATAAAAAAGGGTGAAACCGACCGAATAGGTGTTTTAAACACCGACAAGCGCTTAAAGCTGTTTTTCGGAAACGAATACGGTCTTACAATTGAAGGGAAAGAAAATGAATACACCTTAGTGACTATCAAAATCAAAGGAGTTAAATTTTATGATAAAAATTATGATTGTTGACGATGAAACACCCGCAAGAAACCAAATCCGAAACGAGCTTATCCGTATGGGAATTGACGAAAAATCGCTTTTGGAAGCACAAAACGGGGTTGTTGCCCTTGGGAAGGCAAAAGAGTGTAAAATCGATATTCTTATCACAGATATAAGTATGCCCAGAATGCCCGGCACCGACTTAGCGAAGCATATTCTGACTTTGTATCCCGACTGCAAAATAATATTTTTGACCGGGTATTCGGATAAAGAATATTTTAAAGCGGCAATCAAGCTTAATGTTATCGATTATATCGAAAAGCCCCTTGATTATGATGAATTGGAGCAGGCGGTAAAAAAAGCCGTAAGCGAATTTGAAAAGCTTAACAAGTCAAACAAAAAGACTGAATTTGATTTCAAATTCCTTGAAGCCTTGTTTAAAAACCAACACATCGACAAAAGCACTCTGCCGGCTCAATGTTCCAAAGCGCTTGAAAGCACAAAATTTGTTGCGGCAATAATCGAACCCTGCAGCGAGTATACAACCGCCGAGATTAACCTTTTGGAAAAAAGCGCCGAGGAGTATTCAATAAGAACAACATCTCGGATTAAGGCAAACGGAAGTATCGAGCTGTTGTTTTCGGGCAGTACGGTCAACATGAAGAGGGATATTGAAAAAATATTTAATTCGTTTTTTTCAAGCCTGAAAGAAGGAGAAAAATTCAAATGCGGAATAGGCAGCTTTGAAAAGCAGGTAAAAAATATTTATATGTCCTATGAAAATGCCGTTTGCGCACTTGACAACGCATTTTTTTACCACCCAAACAGGGCTGTTTACTATACGGATAATATCTCCGCTCCCGCTATAGACGCCGATAAAATAACGGAGGAACTGCATTCTTGCTTTTCCGCCGAGGATTTTGACAATGCCTGCGGTATAATAAATTCTTTGTATGACTCGCTTCACCAAAGCAATTGTTTGCTAAGCTCCAATGCAAAGAAGATTTATTATACCATTTTTGAGAGCATACATTCATGCTTTAAGAACTATTATTTCGCCCAAGAGGGAGAGCATTCTCTTTACGAGGATTCCTTTAACATACATGAATCGCATTTTTTGGACGATTTACATAATTATATGATTTCAACCATAAATCTGATGAAGCAGCGCTTAAGCGGCACAGATTTTAACATACTGGTAAAATCGGCGCTTATTTACATTGAAAGGAACTACCAAAATCCCAATTTGTCAATAGTTGATATTGCAATGCAGTGTAATGTAAATGCCAACTACCTTTGCAGTATGTTTAAATCCGTAACCGGCGAAACAATTAACTACTATGTGAACAAATTAAGAATTGAAAACGCAAAAAAGATGATGCTTGAAACAAACATGACCATCGTAAAAATTTCACAGCGCTGCGGATTTAACGATGCGAAATACTTTTGTAAGGTTTTCGCCAAATATACGGATTTGACGCCTACCAACTTCCGAAAAAAATATAAATAAATTTTTTTAGGGGTAAAGAATTTCGATAAGGTTTAAATTTATCACATGATTTGGTAAATTTATTGACGCCCAAGCCGTTAAGTGCTACAATCAAATAAACCTATTGATTGGAGGAATTTACATGAAAAAAATCAAAATGCTCAAGGGCGAATGCTGGTGGGGCGGGAAAGCCCCGGACGGGTGCTTTATGCCTTATGACGAGAACAGCTCCACAACCGTTGATATACGAGGCAGAAGCTCCGAAAATGACCAATCCGCAAGTATGTTTCTGTCATCCTGCGGACGTTATATTTGGAACGATAACCCCTTTAGAGCAGAATTTAAAAACGGCGAAATTATACTGACGGACGAGAGGGAAAGCCCCTTTGATATACAGGAGGGCAACAAAACTCTAAAGGGTGCGTATATGGCGGCAATGAAAAAGCATTTCCCCTTTACCGGCACTTTGCCCGACAAGCTGTTCTTTACCTCGCCCCAATACAATACATGGATGGAGCTGGGTACGGAACAGACAACGGAGAATATATTAAGATATGCCCAAGGCATACTCGATAACGGACTGCCCACCGGCGTACTCATGATAGACGGCGGCTGGCAGGAGGACTACGGCATATTTGAGTTTAACAAGGGTAAAATCCCCGACCCCGCCGCTCTTGTTTACAAGCTTCATAAAATGGGCTTTAAGGTTATGCTCTGGACCTCTCCCATTGTTTCGGCGGCAGGAGTGAGATTTAAGGAGCTTCGCAAAAAGGGATATTTCCTTAAAACAAAGGATAATGAAATTGCCATAAGGCATTGGTGGAGCGGATACAGCCCCATGATAGATTTTACAAACCCTGAAGCGGTGGAATGGATGTATTCACAGCTTGACAATCTTGTGGAGCGCTACGGTATAGACGGATATAAATTTGACGCCGGCGACGCTTCTTTGTATGCGGACGATGATATAATATACAAGCCCATGCCGGCACGCAATCAGACAACCGCATTTAACATCATGGGCGAAAAATACAAATTCAATGAATTCAGAGCCGCTCACAACAGCGGCGGCCGCCCCATTGTGGCACGTCTGCACGATAAAAACCACACCTGGGACAATATAGGTCTAAACACCCTTATCCCCAACACAACGGTGCAGTCCTTGCTGGGTTACGCATACAGCTGTCCCGATATGGTGGGCGGCGGAGTGTACGGCTCGATTGACGGTATCGATGAGGAGCTGTTTGTAAGGTGGTCACAGGCAAATGCCCTTATGCCCATGATGCAGATTTCCCTTGCCCCCTGGCGTGTTCTTTGTGAGGATAGCTATAAGCTTGTTAAAAAGTCCGTTATGCTCCATAAGAAATTCGGAAAGTATATATATGGCTTAGCAAAGGAAAGCGCAAAAACCGGTGAGCCGATATTTCGGTGTATGGAATATCAGTTCCCCAATGAGGGCTTTGAGCATATCAATGACCAGTATATGTTAGGAAACGAATACATGGTCGCTCCCGTTATCACAAAAGGCACTGTAAGCCGAAAGGTTAAATTCCCCAAAGGCACATGGTGTGACGAAAAGGGAAGGGTTGTTTCTTACGGTGATGAAACACTCACCCTTGACGCTCCCATTGATAAGCTTCTCTACTTTAAAAAAGCCTAAATCAACCGCTAAAAGGCATTCCTCCATGGGATGCCTTTTTTAGTACAAGAAATTATTGTTTCGCATATCTTAAAGGAGGCTGCCGCTTACTGCGGCAGCCTCCCTTGGTTGGTATGCTGTTTTATGATTTGTTTATTGCACAGGCATGGGAACTTCAACACTGTAGCAATAGGGTGTCATATCGTAAAGACCCTTCCATACAAAGACCTTATACTTTGCCGGTGTTTCCGAAGTTTCAGGCAGTGTAACACCGCTTACCGTTCCGATAATATCTACCGGTACGTTAACAGGAGTAGTGGTTATGCCCATCAGTCTGTTGCTGCCATCATACGCCGCAACAATAAGGTCGCCGTCCATTACAACGTCTAAATCATTCTTGATGTAAACCTCGCCTTTTGAATAGTCAAAGCCCGCTATGCCCGTACCGTACACTTGGGTATAGTTCGGTGCAGTTTCACCAAGGGTATTCTTTACACCCGAAACCGTTAATGTGTACACCTTATCGTTTACCTTAACAGGCGGGTTAAAGGTGGCTGTGAGCGTATTGTCCACTGCCGAAAGCTGTGAACTGCTTATTGTGTTGCCCAGTACATCGGTGGCAGTTACGGAGGCATTTGACGTATCTCCTATATTGTCATTAAATGTAACAGTCGCACTTGAACCGTCACTGCTTAGCTCGGCTTTATTTGCCTTAAATTCAAGCGGTGCGTATGCAATTACATTGTCAAGAGCATAACCCGCAACGGTGAAATTGCCAATTGCTACCGGCGAGCCTCCCGATGCTGTTGAAAACCAATTTGTTTCTAAATACTTTGTATTTGTGTTTGAAACCAGACTAAGCTTTTCTCCGTTGACATATGCCTCGCTTAAAATTGCTTTATCTACTCCGTCAACATTCACTCTTTGACATACAACGCTGACCTTTACAAATGCATCTTTGGGAACAGGATAAGGATTTTCTGTAAATCTATCGTTCCAACTATTATTTATGTCATACAAATGCAACTTCCAATGAGCATCATCATATATATCAAACCACAAACGCAATGCTAACTTACTTGTATTACCGCCAAAATAAATATTAAATCCACCTTTTGCAGAAGCCTTAACATCAAATGATACAACAAATTTGTCTGAGTCAACGGGTCCGGTAATTTTGGATGCAGGTTTTGCAGATTTCGCAAATACGCCGTACTTGTTATTTTCCGAAGTCATAAGTCCATATGCCTTACTATCTGATGTATCATGGGAAAAACTATTGAAGCCATACTGATAAGTATTTGTCACGTTACTTCCGGATACAGTCGAGTTTTCAAAGGTATCGTCCAAAACCAATGTTCCTACTTTGGGAAGATACGAGGGAACTGCTACCTGTGCAGTGGGCGCTTCCTCCTCATTAACTGCCGGCTCATAAACCAGAACATTGTCTAAATACCTGCTGCCATTTATAGCTTCTATATAGAAATTATTAGTATTTGGGTCATCTGTCCACCAGTCAATATTTGTTGCCGGAGCGGAAGGAGTATCATACTTTGTTCCGTCTAAATAGCATTCTCTCAAATAAACATCATATCCCGTTCCGGCAGAATTTAATACTCTTTCATATACCAATGTATTGTTTACCCAACGGTTGAGAAATCCTTCAGCAGCAGCCTTACCAAAATATTTAAACTTTGCACCGGCAAAAGTCAGTTCTGCTCCGGAGCCTGAAGTATACGCATTAAAAACAAATGCACTGCCGGTGGTGATACCTTTATTTACCAACTTGTAACCTAAGCCTTTCACCGCTGTGGCATAAATATCAAACGAAACAACCAACTTATTGCTCTTTATTGTTTTTGGCAGATATACCCTGCCCCATGTATCCATCGAAACAGCATCATCTGTGGCTGTCTTATATCCGTCTGAGGTTGATACTTTTAATACATTGTATTCCGACGTGGTATTACTTCTGCACGTAGGGTCAGTCGAGTCAATTGTATGTGATGCCTCTGTAACCAAAACATCATTAAAATCATCATCGTATACAAGCGTTTGTACCGCCGGCTGATAGCTTTTTAATGCCACACGCTGTGTATAGCCGCTGTCCGCAAACACATTTGAACTTCCGAATACGCTTACTGCCGAGAAAACCAACACAGCCGCAAGACTTAAAATTCTCTTTTTCATAATTATACTTCCTTTCTGCTTAAAGCATTCAATTTATAGTTTTTCATATACTAAGCATACCATATTAAGAGCATAATTCATATTCCATATTCTTAAGATTTGGTGCAATTTTACATTGAGTCCAAATCAATCCAAATACATTTCATTTATTTTGACAGTACCCGCCTTGGTTTCATTAAATACAAGGCGAATTTTGCTTACCTTTTGCTCCGACAGCGACACAAGGTTTTCACCTTGTTTAATGCTTGTGCCGGTATAAAGCTTTATCCAGTTTTTACCGTCATAGCCCATAACGGAATATTTTACATTAACGGTTTCAGTGCCGTTTATCATCATTTTGTCAACAGGCAGATACTCGCCCAAATCAATTTCCAAAAATTCCCCTTTTCTGATTTCGGACGCCCAAAATGTATCTGCATTGTTGTCAAAGGCATAGTACGCGTCTCTGTAACCATAGCCGTAATCCGCATAAGGATAGGACGAGGTATACAATTTATTATCCGACTTATATGTATTTGATACCATAGCCGTAACATCATACCAGCCGTTTATCGGCTCTGCGTCAATGCCCAGCTTAATATCCGGCTGTGCATTATCCCCATCAGAGAAAATTCCCAAATAAAGCTTGCTTGCGCCCGCTGTTTTTTCAAAGGAGTATTCGCTTGAAGCATAGGTATACTTCCCTGCTTTCCAATCCTCGGGGTTAATATTTTTTAAGGTTACCGTATCGATAATATTTCCGTTTTCATCGGCAAGGGCAAGCTTCATAGCCGAATTTCTCTTATATCCCGCATAAAGCTGTGTTGAACCGTCATTTTTCACCGTCATTGTGAACAGTCCCTTTGTCAAAGACCGGGGATATGTGATTTTTGACGGTTTAAACCAATAGCCCGTTTCATTTGCCAAACGATTTGACAAATCGCCAAACCGGGTATAGAAGGTTTCCGGATTCCAATACCCAAGCGAAATATAGCTTGCTTTGCTCTCTCTTACCACTCTTTCGATATATATGGGCAAATAGTCATAATACCCTGCATACTTACCGCCCTCATAGAACTGTTCGGGCTGCATAAACCACTCCGCAACGGAAAAGTTTTTGCCGTCAACAAACTTCATTTTCAAATGAGTGTCATAACCGTCGGGATTTAACGTACCGTCTACCCTTACACCCGTATTATAAGTATCTACCGCATAATTGAGCGCGTCGGTATTGGATGTAAACATAGCAAGGGGAAGCCTGAAATCCTGAAACATATCAACAAGGCTTCTTAAATCCTCTTTACTGTAAGTCACTTCTTCCTTATAGCCGTTAAACACAGAGGAGTCGAAATGCCATTCGCCCCAGTTGCCGTAGTTTCGCATATCAACGTAGGCAATATTCGGGTTATCATTAAATTCCTGGGCAAAAGCGTTTAAGAAATTCTGCATCTTTTCCTTAAAAACAGGGTCATTGTAATAAGGCAACTTTATCACCTTGCCGGTTGTGACATTTAAGCTGTAATAGGGCGCATCATAGTTATCAAAGAGCCAGTCCGGCGTTTGCTGCTTGCAGCTGTCTGCGCTGTTATAAGTTACGGTTGCCCCTATGCCGATTCCGAGCATCATATTCTTTTCTTTTAACATTTCGATATTAGCTTTTATTTTATCAAAATTATACTTGCCCTCCTCCGGCTCAAGATCCGACCAGCCGTATCTTGCATACACAACATTTGAAATCGAAGCTCCGGCCGCATCTAAATTCAAACCCGTAAAATCAAGCTTTGTTGTGTAGTAATTAAGTCCCTTATAGGGGTTTTTAATTAGCTTTGCGGAGTCCTTGGGGTAAACCTTTTGTGTGCTTCCATACTGTGCCTCATATGTTTCAATCAGCTGTGAGATTGCAAGAGCAAGGTCCTCTTGCATTGCACAAGCGTTTTCTTTTATATAATCCTCATAAGAAATTGTTTTTCTCAATGAGCAGTTGTCCATATAAAAATCATAATTTTTTGTTATATCCGCCTGCCATATGGTTTCAACATAAAACAAAGCATTATGCAGATTTTCGGGAACGTTTAAATTTATGAATTTCTCTAATTTGCTCCATTGTCCGCTTGTCATATCTGTTATATAGCAAACGTTCCAAGGATTGCCCTGATTTTTAAGATATATGATATTACCCTCTTTATCCGTCATTGTGATTGAAGCGTTAAACTTCTCGCACACAGCGTCATTGTCCGAATTTTGCAAAACGTTGTAAACCAGACGATATACTCCCGAACCTTCTTTTTTCAGGTTTTCGGTAATATTTTGGCTGACTGATTCGTAGGTTGCATTTCTGTTGTATACCCGACAGGAATATGTTCCGTCTGTTTTATAGGCACTGCTTCTTTCAATATCGCAGGCACTGCGTGAGGTCCAGCCGCTTGTAATCAAATTATCATTTTCGCAAGACGGGTCAAGGAACACCTCACTTCCCAAATACCATTCGGAATTTCCGTTATATGTTACCTTTTCGGTGGAATAAGCATTTGAAGCATCAAAGGAAACCGCCTCCGACAAAGGCGCCTGAGTTTCATCCTCAAAAACAAACGCTTTTATATTGACATTCCCCTTAACGTTTTTGGGTACTCTGAATTTTAACAGGCTCCAGCCCAAAGACCCGCCACTTAAGGTAATGCTGCTGCTTTTATAAGCCTTTAGGAGCAAATCGTTTTCATACACGCCCAAATACACGCTGTAGGAAATATCCTTGTCTGCATTTGACATAACGGAGGAGGAGAAATAGAAATCCTCTCCCGGATTCATCTTGCCCGTAACCGTATTTTTGTCTTTATCAAGAAAGCGAAAACCGCACAAATCCGTTTTTTTATCGCCTATGTCGCTTACGGGAACGGCATATTCCGCACTTATCGAGTCCCCGCCTACGGACAGAAGATTGTTAATTTTTAAAATATACGGCGGCTCAACCCCGGTTATGTTTGAACATTCCAAAACAACCGTACTTTTGTCGGAGGGGTCAAGATATGCGGTTGAATTACAGCCTGACACGCTTATTGCGCCCAATGAGCTTTCGTCAACCCCGTCTTTAAATTTTAAAGAAAATTTATTTGTTTTTGTATCAAACACTCCGTTTACAACATCAAACCGATTTTCTTCAAAGGGCGCTTCCGTCACCTCCGGCTCTTCCGTTTCTGCCGGCGGCTCGGTTACCTCAGGTGTCGCCGTAGGCGCAGGTGTTGCCGTCGGTGCAGGTGTCGCTGTGGGTGCAGGTGTTGCGGTGACCGTTTCCGCACCGTACAAAAGCGCGTTATCTGCCGTAACTGCCGCACTGTGATACAACTCAACGGCATTTTTACCGGCATCTGCCTCCCACCACTTTGCAAAGGAGTAATCGGAGGTTGTGTATTTATCAGTATTTATTTTAGTTTTGTCATAATAAAGACCTTCAAGGGCAACACTGTAACCCGTATCCGTTTTTGTACGTTTTAAAACAACAGAAAGATTTCTTAACACAGACCCGTCACACGCAACATTTGCAATCCACGTTTTTGTACCGCCGGGATAAATATAAAGTCCTGCAATATCTTCACTGCTTTCTCTATGCAAAAACACAACATGCTGTCCGTTTATGCGGATTGAAAGATAACTGCTTGCCGCTGTTGTCAAATCAACAGATGCCACAAGCGTATCCGCTTCTACGCTTTTCTTTGAAAACACCAAGGTTTTCCACCCGGCAAGCGACATAACTCCATTGCTTATTGTTCCGCCGGATACATACGTCAGCTTTGCCGCACTTGCCGTATCGGCATTTTTTCTCGCGTCATTTTCGCTGTCAAAACCATCGTCCGTAAAAATTTCCGACGGGGTGGGCAAATAAGAAATATCCGTATCATAGGCAAGTATGTTTACAGATGTAAAAAACAACGCAATTGCCGCAAGCACGCTTGTTAATTTCCTTATCATAATTCCAGCTCCTTAACATCTGAAACAATTCTCATGTTTTCCACGCTGTCCACAAAGAACATCTGCACTTTTTTTGCTTCCTGTGGGTTATCCACCTGAACATTTATCTCAACAGGCACTTCCCCTGCCGCCGAATTTAATTCAACCTCACGAACCGTAAAGTCCATGCAGCTGTTTTCATTCCAAACGGACATAACGGCATAAACGGTTTTGTCCTCAACGGCGTTTACATAAAACTGACCGTCTACCCCCGTTTCGGATTTTTGAGCATTAACATTCGTAACGTCCGCATACTTTTTGGATATAAGGTATCTTTCCTTTTCCTTGGTTTCGCCGTTTAGGGCTTTTAGACCGTCAATGGAAATGTAATATGACTGATTGTCAAGGTCAATTGCGTTGGGGAAGTTAAGCACAAGCTCTTTTCTGTTTTCGCCCGTTTCGACATTACACTGCGATGTTCCGTCCTCGCTTATTAAATTAACCTGCAATTCGTCATTAACCTGTGCGCCGAGAGTAAGCTGTGCCTTTGCGCTCATGTTATCGTCACTGTATTCCATGCCCTTGATTTTAAAGTCCTCGGGGACATATACAAGGAAGTTGTCATAGTAATTGTAAAGAGTCGTACCTGTTCTGTTTTGTATTTTTATTGTGGCATTTGCCGTATCGGACCACCAGTTTGCGGCTTCTGAATAAGCGGATTTAAGCACCGAGGCAATAGCCTCTTTTCCGCTTGTGGTAAGGACCTCTTTTCCGTTAAAGGACAGACTTCTCATATATACCTTATAGCCGCCGGTCTCCTCGTCCATAACTCTTTCATAAACCGCCACAACCTTTACATAGCCGTCATTTTCGCTGTTCGTTTGGGGAACGACTATATCTGCGCCGCTTCCCCAGGACATCCAGCCATGGAGCGTTTCATCTGCTGCGTTAAATAGGGTACTGCCGCCGTATTGACCTAACTTTCCCGCCTCACCGGAACCGCCCGCATATATTCCGTAGGCAATGAAGCTTCTTATGGTTTTATCGAACGCACCGCTTGCAACAGCTTCGGCAAAATCCACACCGCCGGGCTTTATTCCGAAAGAAACAACGATTTTATCTGCGTCAATCAGCTTATCCGCACTCATTGCCACAATAGAGTTCCAGCTGTTAAGCTTTACCGCCGTATTGCCCGTTTCCTCCTCGATTACGGAGTTGGAGCTGTTAAGCGATGCCGAAATGGGGTACAGACTGCCGCCTTCTAAGTTATCGTCAACGTAAACTGTTTTTGCGTCATACATATAATCATCAACCGACACATCGGTTATTTGCTCCGCAAAGGCGCCCGACTGCAGGAGCAGCACTGCCGCCCCCAGGGATGCGCACATGATTTTTTTCAAAATGGTTTTCATTCCGATACCTTCTTTCCTGATTTGATATTATCTGAAAATCACAATAGCCGAATATTCCGCCGGATATGAGCTTACCAAAATTCTGTCCGCTCCGCTTCCGCAATTTAAGTAATCGTTTACGCTGTCGATTGAAACCGTTTCAATAAAGTCGTCCTTTTGCTTGCTTTTTGACGTATCGTAAACGTATACGGACGGCTGTCTTCTCTTTACCGCCACAACCTTACAGTCGGTAAAATCGGCTTCACCGATCATACCGGCCTGACTTTCGGGAAGCAGATAAATGTATGACGAGCCTGCCGCATAGGCTCTTCCGTGAAGCCATCTGGGTGTTGTTCCGTAGCTGGGACCCGTTCCCGCATTGCCGCCGGAAATGGAGCAGGCGTCTTCAAAAAGCACTCCATCGTCTGCGTCATAGGCTTTATAGATGCTTCCTATTTCGCCGCCGAAGGTAAAGCTGATATTTAATATATCTCCTCTTTTAACGCCGTTAAGGGGTGAAATATCGTCTACAAGCCTTTCAATCTTGATGTTTTTGCACAAATCAAGTCCGGAGATACAGTATTTATTATTGTTGTTTGCGTCTATGCACTCACTTACGGAGTAAAACAGCATTGTTGTATATCTGTCGGAACGCATTTGGGTTGCAAAATCCTTTGTCATGGCGATAACCACATATTTCACATCCGGTTTTTTTGCGTTTGTGGTATACGCACTGACATTGGGATATGTAACCGCATTTGCAAGATCCGTATTCTTTATTATTTTGTATTCGTCCTTGTTTTGCGGATCGTCGGCAATGTAGGTCATAAACACCGTTGTTGAGGAGTCATAAACAAACCCCGATGCGTAGTTCTCGGCAAAGCACTGCGCGTCGCGGCTTAAAAGCTTGGAGCTTTCCGTACCCAGCATTTGCAGTGAATTTTCGTTTTCGTTGCCTTTGTCATAGGAAGCAGTATCAATATTGACAATTTTATCCTCGCTTACAAGATACCTTACAAGCTTCGATTTATAGGTTTTTCCGTCCTCTTTATACAAAGCCTTGCAGGCATCGGCGTTTTTCTTATACAGCACTCCGTCAACGGTTACCTTTTTTGCAAACTCAACCTCGGCAATACTTCCGTCATCGACAAAAATCCTAAGCCTTGCAGGCATATCGGAATCGTCCTTGTCAAGAAGCACTTTTATTATAAGTCCCGTTGCGAAAGCGTCCTTAACTCTTTCATAGCCGGCAACATATCCCGAAAAATCAAGCATAAGCTTGTATTGCTCGCCAAGCCCGATATTCTCCAGATGGTCCGCAAGGTTTTCGCAAACGTAATACTGACCCTCCTCCGTATAAATCTGTGCCTTCATATCGGCTTTTTTATACGAAACCGAGCTTACGGCAGCAGTTACGGACTCCGATGACACGATGGCATAGGCAACCGTCTTATCCTCCGATAAAAGAACCGAAACCACATCACCCTTTTTTATTGACGAAAAGGGTACGTCGTTGCCCTGTGTATCTCTTATGATAAACAGAGTATCGTGCATATCTTCATCAAAGGATACCGATTTTGAATCATCATATGCGTCAAATATTGTGTTATTGTACGGGCTTATTCTTGAAACATAAATTGTGTCATATGAGTTTATTTCGATAAAATCATATTTTCCGTCATGGTCGGTATCCGCCATTTTAACATAGCCGTTTAGATGTCCCTTATAGCTTTCAAGACCCTTATCCGTAACCTTTTTATTGTATACAAGACAGTATCCGTCCGAAACGGAGGCACTTTTTTGCTTGTTGTTTTCTGTGTAATAATATATTTGTTTATCTTCAATGTAAGTGCCGTTGTTTATGTCCGTTTGTATGATTTTATTTTTGTTCTCATCAAGCTCCATATACAAAAGCTCTGTTCCTTTTACATCGCTGTTTTTATAATAATACTTAACATTATAGCCGAAAAGATCGTCATATGCGGAATTGCTGTTTTTATATGCAATCCCGTCTATTTGGATTATTCCCGGATTGTAGCCCCCCGTACCGTCTAAGGAGGTTATGGAGTTTGCGCTCACTCTTCCTCTGGAATCGTATATTTCAAAAATATCGTTTTGCACGTTTTTGTCACTTTTGCTTATTGACGTATTCGCTCCGGAAATCGTTGTAATCATACGATGCACACTGAGGGAGTTATACATCATAACACACAGCATACCGTATGTAAGATCGTCATCACTGCCTACGCTGCCAAGATTATTTGTTATCTTAAGCTTTGACGCTTCCGTAAGATAGCCGTTGGGATAACCGCCCGAATTTTTTGCGTCCATATCATATCCCAGTATGGACACCAAGCCCTTTACCGCCTGGATATACTTTATCGTCCTTTTCGGATAGGCACATGAGGACGGGAGATAGCCGCAGTCTACCAGCAAATCCAAGGCACCGTCCTGATAATAATCGCTTACTATACCGCCTATGAGCCCTGCCGCACCTGCAAATTCTTCATTTGTTACGCTTTGATTTAGCATACCCTCGGTAAAAACCACAATGCCAAGGCTGTTTAAAACATTCATTTCATAAAGCCCAACGGTTTCCTCTTGTTTGTTATCGGCAGCCGCATCCGCCGCCCCGGTACTTTCACAAAATGCCGATACGGGTGCTAAAACAATAATCAATGCAAGAAGAATCGAAACGGCATTATTTAATTTGTTTTTCATAGTAACATCCTTTCATTCCAATCAATCTATCAGGCTTAAAACCTTGTTAATCATAACTGCCGCCTCTGCCCTTGAAGCGTTTGCGGCGGGATTGAGATAACCGTTGTCATCGCCGTTTAAAACGCCCAGTTTATTTAGGACAGATACCGCATATATGGCATATGAGGAAATATCGTCGCTGTCCTTAAAGGAAAGCTGATCAATCTCAAGCTCCTCAACGACCTCCGGCTTTGATATTTTTATGGCGTTATACAATATAAGTGCCGCGTCCTGTCTTTTTATATTTTCACCCACGCCGAAACGTTCTTCGCTTTGACCCGAAACAAGCCCTATTTGCTTTGCGGCATTTATGTATTTTTCATACCATTCGCCCTTTTTCACATCTTCAAAGCCTGCGTCCTCTATACTCTCCGGCATATCGCAAAGTGCCGACGCTATTTTTACAAACTGCTCTCTCGTAACCGCCTGTGACGGAGCAAAAACCTTCCTTTCAATACCGTCTATAACGCCTTTATCGTAAAGGGATAAAATATGCTCCTTTGCCCATTCAAAGTCCGACAAATCATCAAACACCGTTTCCTTAACTTCAACAACAAAACCGCCGCCGTTTCCGCTGCTGCCGATGACGCCCATTCCGCCGCCACCGCCGCCTCCTCCTCCGCCGCCGGAGTTAGAAACATTGTTCTTCAATGCGTTTTCATTGGTCTTTTCCTCTCTCATCCAACCTTCGTACTTGGTTTTAAAGGTAGCAAAATCGGAGTATTCGCTGCGTCTGTCCAATACCTTGGAATCCACATTATAAGTATTTTCAAGGGTATTGTAAACACTAAAGTCAATATTGAAATATTCCTCTGTGTTATAAGCGTCAATAAACGGCTTAACGTCCTGATAATAGGTTATCCCCTTAAACTTGTCAAAAAGTGCGCTCTTATAGATACCCTTTACAAGCTCCTCGTTTGTAATATTTGATGTTTTCTTTGAAACCACATCCGAAAAAACAGACATTTTTTCATCATCGGTCATTTTTGAAATGATGTTGTCATACACGCCGCCCTTTTCGGTATCAATGCTGTCATAAAACTCCAAAATCAGCTTTGCCGCCGTTTCCGGGGTAAGGTTGTTTACGGCAAAATTTACATACGGATCTATAAATTCACCGGCAAAATCATTGATTATCTCGGCTGTGTGAAGCTTTAAAAGCTCCCGGGTAAGCGCGTCCTTGTTTTTATCCAAAAGCTCGCTTCTGAGGGTGGGAACAAGCTTTGAATTTAAAATGATCTTAAGAGCCGTTTCGTCGTTTACAACGTTCTCCATTTTGCTCTTATCCTGATTGGTGATTGCTTCGTTCCAATTGGACAGTATCGTATTGATGCTTGACGAGGAATAAAAATCAAAAATATCCTCGGCGTATTTCCCCACAAGGGGTTTTACGGAAATCTTTTTTACACCGCTTGTTATTCTTCCCGGGAGCTTGAATGTTACAGAGTAGCTGCCCTCAGAGTCGGTATTTGCAACAACAATACCCTCAAGCTCTGTATTATAGTCCACCTCTTCATCGTCATAACCGAAAATCTCAATCAGCACCTTGTCATCGGCTACAAGATTACTTCCCGAAACCGTAATTTCCTGTGTGTCCATATTTTCCTTTACACTGTCTATTGTTTCGGCAAAGCAGGTTCCCAACCACAAAACGGTCAGACCCAGCGCCGAAGCAAGCAACGCTTTTACTGTAGTTTTCACACTATCACTCCCTTATTTTATTTTCATTTCGCTTATCTTAACAATCGCATCTTTATCTTCATCAATAACGAATCTTATTTTCTCAGCCTGCGCTTTTCTGAATTTCAGCACAGTACCCGAAGAAGATATTGATACGCCGTTTGCAAGCGTAACCCATTTATCGTTTTTAAATCCTTGAATTGAATATTTAAGCTTTATATTTTCCATGCTTGTAAGAGTCACGTTTGACACGTTTTTAAGCTCGCCGAAGTCTACCTCCAGATAATCCCCCGCTACGCAATTGTTTGCCCAGTAGGTGGAGCTGTCGTTATCACCGCTGTACTCGGGACGTCTGAAGCCGTAACCCTCGTCCGCATAGAGCGTTTTTGCTTTAAAAAGCTTGTTATGGGCAATATTTTCGGTGTCGGATTTTGCCATTGAGCTTATGTCATACCAGCCGTTTACCGTATTTGCCCCGATACCTAATTTAACATCGGGCGTTTCGTTTTCCTCCCTTGTGAATACTCCCAAAAGAAGCTTCTTTCCGCCCTGAGTGTTTTTAAATTCGTATTCCGCAACACAGTCTGTGTATTCTCCCGCCGACCAATAAAGGGGATCAAAGCCGTCAAGAACAACAGTATCAAGGATTTTCCCCGTATCGTCAGCCAGTGCCAGCTTTACAACCGCTTTCTTTTCATATCCCGCAAAAAGCGGCGCAACGCCATCGTTTTTAACCTTCATCTTAAACAGCCCTTTTGTAACATCGCTTGAATGTTCGATTTTAACGGGCTTATACCAGTATCCGAGAAGATTTGCCATTCTGTTATAGAAGTCGGGCCATTCCTTATATGCGTTATCCGCATCCCAGTTAAGAAAAGCCATAGCGCTTATATATCCCTCCATAACCTGCTTTTCATACAAAACCGGTACGGAGTCATGATAATACCCGTACTTTCCGCCGGGCTTATATATGTACAAATACTGTTCAAACCACTCGCCCACAGTCATTGCCTTATCCTTCAGCAGTGCCATGGTTTTTGACTGGGTAGACTCGTTGGGGCTTACAAGACCGTCAGCACGCACACCCGCTCCAAAGCTCTCGTTGGCGTGCTCCATAACAGCCCTTTTTGAAACAAACGAAAGAGCGGGCAGCTTCATGTCCTTAAACATATCTATGTATTCAAAATACTGTTCGTTTGTTTTCTTCGCGTCAAGGGCACGATTTATGGGCAGCTGATAAAAATGCCATTCTCCCCAGTTTCCGTAGTTTCTCATGTCAACGTATGCTATTGTTTGATTGTAATTGTATCTTTCGGAAAACGCGTCTATCAAATTCTGCATTTTCTCCCTGAAAACCGGGTCGTCATAATCAGGAACCTTAAGGACGCAGCCGTCGCCCATAT
>JAQXZB010000003.1 GCA_029226975.1 Clostridiales bacterium
TGTTGCAATAACTTTTGTATTGGACATATCCATTTGCCCCAAAATAGTTCCCCATGCCTGCTGAGGAGAAGACACGATAGCATACCCGTTTAAGTCTTCCTCCTTCAAGAATCCGGCTGTACCATATACTCCGGATTCGGAATATTTAAAATTCCTCTCATCTTTTTCAAGCTGGCCTACATTTTTAAATATCGCTATCAATATTGCTATAATACAGAATATACAGCATACAGCAAATACCTTCATTGATATGTGGGGAAGCATAGAGAATACGTTTAAGCCCCATGTCTTATACTGTATGAAATATGCCAATTCAAGACTTATGTACAGCGACATCAGTATTGAAATTATCAGTGCAACAACAATAAATTTGCGTTTTTCTTTTATATACTTAAATAATGTTATCACACGCCGTATCCTCCCTTCTGATACATTTCTATTTGCTTGGTGCCGCAGACGGCGCCGCAGTTGCTGTCGGCACCGCCTTAGGCTCAATAACATTACCCGAAGTTGTTATTAAACTGATTCCCGCTTCTTCTAATCCGCAGTCTCGGTATGCCTGTTCAACATTATTTAAGTATGTAGAATTATTAAATACATTAGTAACAGGCACCACCTGAGTTATGTAATGGTCAAAAAGTGGTTCTATTGAATTGGTACTGCCTGTAAATCCGCTCATGAATTTCATAGCAAGTGCCACTTCAAACTCAATCACGCACGTCCCATTATCATGTCCCCATTTGTTTGCAGGGTTATGATCCGAATATGAGCCGTTATCGAACTCAACCTGAGAAGCCTCATCTGCAATAATGACAGGATAACAGGTGTTATTGTCCTGTATGCAGAATACCATTTGACCTATATCTCCGAATGTACTGGTCATAGCTGCAGCATACCATTGTCCGTAACAGGTAAAATTCTTTGCGTTTTTGGTTACATTTCCGCCATAGGTCTTATTTTCCGTACCCATCAACTGTACAAGCTTATGCTGATTGTACACCCAAGGAGTAGTATCCCAATATGTAACTGAATGAACTCGTCCTAAGCCTGACGGCAAAACTATTGCATTTGCAATCGAGCCTACAGCGGGTGCGGGATATTCGGGGCTGCAGTATCCATACCACCGTTGCGCCGGATTAGAGTACTGTTTCTCAAACACTCCGCCGCCGTTTGCCACAATTGTATCGCTTTGACCGGATGTATTGCCCTCAATGGTCCAAAGTGTTCCGTTTTCATATTTCTCAACTATTCCTATATGATCACCCGGTCCTACGAGGCATAAGTCCCCCGGTTTCGGCTCATAAGATGTATCGCTTGAAAGATGTGCAAGTCCTTTTTCAGCAAACCAGTTCCAAACATCAATACAGGAAGCAGATTTTGGAATAATTCCGCTTTCTATAAATCCACATTCATTTGCACACCATGATACAAATATAGCGCACCAATACTCTCCGTTCAATCCATACCATTTGCCGTATTTTGTATAATTGCCGAAGCCGGCGTTTGCAGTCTTATCATCAAAATACGCTTCATCTGCGGAGGCTTTTTCCAGATACCCCACTTCTTGAAGTGCTACCTGTACGATACTTGATCCGTTGCCGCTTATTCCCGAATATGTGGTTGTATTGGAGATATTAAAATATTCCTGCATATACTGAACCATATCTGTGTAATGGTCTTTTCTGTATTTTGCGGGTGATATTGCAGACAACTCACTTCCGTCCGAGCTTTGACTGAATTTAATTACATCATCACAAATATTATCTATAGATGTCGATGATATTGTATAAATGTAGTTAATACCTATAGTCTGTCCTGTGGCACTGTCCGTTACCACATTCGATGTGCATTCCTCGTGTTTTAAGATTTCTGCCAAAGCCGAAGAATAATCATAATCACTTTCGTTATATGTACCGTCTTCTTTTGCTTTAGCAGCCTCATCATACTCAGGCTGCGGAAGGAATGTTCCTTTCCATTTTGTTATTTGAGTGTCCCATCCTGCAGGTCCGCTTTCTTTGTCTGCAAAGAACTTTTTACTTCCGACCCATTTCGTATAATCGTTTAAATTCATGCCCTGTATATCGCAATCCGTTTGGACGGCATAAAGACACAGTATTTTAAGCGCTTCCAAATCTGTTGTTGTTTTATTGCCTACAGGGTCTATAATTGTTTTTGTGACGGTTATGCCGGAATTCAGACTTCTCTTTAACTGAAAATCCGTCTCAATTTCATCAAGCAGCTCCTTATGTCTGGCGCTGTATAGTTTGGAAGTTCTTAAAATCATTTTCGAAACAGTATTCTTCATAGAGGTTTCGTCTTCCATAAAGCCCAAAGAGTCCTCGTCAATTCCGGCAGTATTATCTTCAGTGTCGTCTTGAGTTTCCCAGCCAAACATTTCGTATATACCCGAAACAACCGTACTCTTTACTCCTGAAAAGAATTCCACAACGCTTGTCGTAACATTTTCCCATACAGATTCTGCTGTTTGAAGCGGGTAAAAGAGTACGGAGCTGATACTGTTGGCTACCAATATAATCACCATCGAAAAAGCAGCTACAGAACCCAGTATAATTTTTCTTAATCCTTCGCTTTTTACGGCATCGGCTGCCGCTCCGGCCACATTTCCGGATGCAAGCTTTGCTCCGGCTTTTGCAGCTTCTACAGCAGTTTTTCCTACGTCGGTTGCTGTTTTGATCATATTGGGCTGCTGATTGTTTTCCATCTTTTTCACCTCTTTATACCAAATAGCCGAACTGCCGATATTAAGATGGGCAGTTCGGCTTAAATGTAATTATAAACGCTTTATCTTCATGCTTTTCGTTTGGGGCCCGGAGCCGTTTTTAAGTTTTGGATATTTACGGCTTTCGTAGCAGTTTCGTGCTTAGGTGTATAATCCTTTAATGTTATCTTTGCTTTATTGCTTACATAGCTTTCACCTCTGCCATTTATGTTGATCTTGTTCACAGGTGCTTGGTTGTTTTGGGTAGGACTAAAGCTACTCATTACATTTTTGTTCTGCATCTGTACGGTTTCAACATTATACATCATATTGCCGTCTGAACCCTGAATCGCATATGTTGCCGTTACGCTGCCTTGACCTGCCTGCGCCTCTACCAGCTGAACGGAGCTATCATTCAAATCAAAGGCTTTCTGAAATTCTTCGCTGCCGCCTTCAGTAATACCTGTTGTATTGGCAATGGCAGAAACAATCTCCTTATTATCACTCAAACACTCATTTGTCAGACAACTGTAAGCAAGTTTGGGATCATTGTTTATAGCTTCAACAGCCTGTTCTTTAAAATCACTCGGCATATGAGTTCCTGTTCCTTTTTCAAAATTAGAATTCATAGTGCCCATAATTCTGTCAGCCTTTCGAGAGGTCTGTCCCTGCGAATTAAGGTTATAATTGGTTTTTCCTGTGTAAGGATCAATCTTGGCATTATTTGCAATGCCTTTAAGCAATTTATTTCTATTTTGGGACAAATCAGCCTTCTTTTCGTCCATATCCTCATCAGATACACCAAACAATTTACCGGCATCTTTTTGTTGTATGTATTCCATAGCGTCCTCATTCTGTTTTGTGTATCCGCTAAACTCCGAATTGGGGCTTGTGGGCAGATTATCTAAAGCTTGTCTTCCCGCAGACGCATTATTTTTCACCGGAGTGTCAGTGCCGTTTTCGTGTGGAGATGGGGTTTGGAAAAAATCGGTACTTGGAGCCTGTCCCGCACCTACACCTTGTGCGCCGTTCCCTTCAGATTTTATTATGGGCGGATTTTTGTGCGAGGTTAACGGATTTGTTTTTGATACTCCCATATGTCTTCCTACCGTTCTCGTTGCAAGCATTGCCCCACTGCTTAGCATACCGAGAGTCGAGTCCAAAGCCCCGCCGCCGGTCTTAGCTGCATTAACACCGTTTTGCTGTAAATATTCATCAAAACGTCTTGCTATTTTACAAAACGCAAGAGCAAGAATACATTTCATAAATGCATCTCCCGTTGAACCTAATACAGACAATACCATTTTTATTGCCCATACGTTCAATATCATCAATATATTCTGAGCTATGAACATACTAAACCATTTCCCGAATATTGTCTGTCTGGTGTTTTCGGTAGATAGCGAACTCCATCCCAAAGGCGATGTGTATACCAATACTCCTATCATCAAATATCTTTCAACAATCTCCATAATCAGCTTGATCAATTCAATAGCCAATGCTATGAGCATAACCAATGTTATCAACAAGCTGGCAGCTGCAGGCCCGCCCGCAGCTGCTTCCCCTATAGCTATGACAGTATCTCGCATTGATGTAGAAGCGTAACTGGCATCGTTAGATATATTCAATATTTTAGAATACGGGTATGCTGCAATATTTACAATCATTTCAAGCAAATAGTTGCCGAAGAAAATACATATAATCGCTATCCCGCTCCATATAAGAGTATCCGTGGGCGTTCCGGAGACTTTATTTAATGAGCCCCCAAAAAACTTTATTATATTCCATACAGCAATCCCCAACACCAAACCTATTCCCACGCCCTGCATTATTTTATACATGGATACAACAACCGGGAAATTAGTTTCAAAAAACGATAAGCTATATCCCAACATTTGCAAAAGCCATGATACAACCATATCAAGGCCTTCAGAAATGGCAGATACAAGCCAACTGAATATAGAACTTAACATTTATTTTTTAACCTCCTTTTATGGTCCCGGCGTAGGTGTCGCGGTAACGGGATTCGTTGTTTGCATATTTGCAGGAGGATCGATTATTACAGCGTTGCTCGCCCCCGCCTGCCAGCCGTTGTTTTCAAAAATACCTATCACAAATGATATTAACAAAGGTAATAATGAAAGACATATAATAGCCTTTACTATATTCATTATAGTTCTTTTTGCTTCATCAGTTTCACGCGCTAATATGTTTTGGCTTCCTGATAAAAAGAAAAAATGAAAAGCGGAAAAGGCTATTCCCACAGCACCCAGCGGAATTGATATTGTTTTTATGAATTGATATGCTTTTTGCAGGGCGACATTTAAATCTGCATCTCCCAATCCGACCGCAAACGCATTGCAGGGAAGAAGAGTTATACAAAAAACACATATCCAAATCAACGTAAGTATTCTTTTCTTCAAAAATTTGCACTTCCTTTCAAGGTTTATTTTTTAGTCCGCACCGGCCCTTTCGAGCCGATGCAGACAAGGGTGGGTTAGGTTATTAAATAGACTGTCGGATAATTATCCGTCAAGATTCCTGCTTTCATTATCACTGACACATACCCAAAATGTCGGTCTGAATCAGTTAAAAATACCGCCGTCGCTTGTATTTTCAAACCAGCCTTTTACGGTATTTACGATTAAAGGTGCAAGGAATACAACGGCGACGGCTATCGCGGTATATAAGCCGGTCTTTTTTGCAGTTTCCATACCTCTTTCTCCGCCTACGAATATCTGAAAAACGCAGAAGCAAAGCGATATCGCGGCAACAGGAACAACCACAATCTTCAGTACGCCAAATACCGAACCCATGCCTTGAGCAATGGCATGTCCTATATCATCACCTGTACCGGCAGCAAAGGCAACGCAGCCCAAAACCATCATCAGCATTACAGCCGTTGAGATGACCTGCCTTATTATGCCTATTTTCCTGCGCTCAGACGAAGACATATCCGTATCCCGCTTTACGGATCTTACATATGCTTCGCTTTTCTTTTTGATGAGAAAATCGTCTAACTTGCTAAGCATAGCTATCAACTCCTTTTTTGTATTTTCCCTATCTCATCGGTTGGGAATATCTTTGTATTTTTCTTTCTTGAACTTCTCATCACCAAAGTGACAAGATTCCTGCATGAACGGCTTTGTAGCCTCCGTCTGTGCAGGCATAACTTCGGATTGTTCCAACCCTATTATATTGACAAGCATCACAATCCCGCAGTGTATGCTTGTAAATACCACTTAGGTAAGCGCTTCCATCATGCGTTTCATTGCATCCGGAATATTCGATCCCATATCATTTATGTTATTTGTCGGCTCTATCTCTATATCTGTTGCCCGTTCAATTTTCTCTATAATATCCGCTTTATGTTTATCTTTGACTTCAGGTTGTGAGCTTTGTGCTTCCTTAAGAGACGTATCACTAAAACGTTTAGGGTTATCTTCTCTTTTAGGTGCAACCGAAGAACTTTGATTCTTTTTAGGTCTGCCTCTTTTTCGTTTGGGCACTGCATCAGACGGCACATTTAACACAGTATCGCTTGTGCTTTTTAAGTCGCTCCACTCAGCAGCCAATTTTATAAACTCGTCATCGACTTTATCGGCATTTGTAACCTTAACGCCCATCTCGTAGTAGAATATGGCCTTTGCTATGTATTCGGATTTTTTTCTTGCGGATTGATTCTCCAAACAATCATATGCAAATTTATGTATGGGCTTATTCATGTTAAAATTCAGAGAAAACCGACATTCTGTAGTTCTTTTGCTCATTACACCACCTCAAACAGATTACGCAAATCATATATGCGGCATAAAAGCTTCATAT
This sequence comes from Clostridiales bacterium, assembly GCA_029226975.1. GTDB lineage: Bacteria > Bacillota > Clostridia > UBA1381 > UBA1381 > Ornithomonoglobus_A. The sequence continues at coordinate 6,545 of JAQXZB010000003.1, forward strand.
CCTCTTGCATTATTGTGTATATCATCGGCTCCGAAATATGGATTTCGCACATTTGATGAAGCCTCAAGATACGGTCGCAGTCTTACGGCACCTCCGCCGACAAAAATAGCCCTGCCGATGCGAAGGTTAACACCGCCGGATTGAAGAACGCTTAACAAATATTCGGTATATTCGGCAACACTGTTTTTGATAACATCCAATACAGGAACATCGTCACCGAGAAAAATCTCTTCATCTTTATTTAAAACAGTGTCTAAATATCTTTCATCCGGGCTTTCTCCGTATTGCTCCTTGAGCAGATTGCTTATTTTTTCAAACATCGGTATCACGCCAACGTTATCATATGTAAGGCATTGGGACAATTCAACCTCGCCGTCATCAATCTCAATAACATCGGTTGTATATCCACCTATGTCAACTATATACGCCTTACTGAATTGAGAAATTTCCGGGTATTTTGCATATATAGCCGCAAAGCCCTGAGCAAAAACAGTAACCTGTACAATATTTAATTTCACAGGATTCTTGTTATATTTAAATTCAACCATCCCCCGTGAAAAATAGTCATGGAATTCCTGTTTTAAACGCATATGCTTTGGCGGCAAGCCGACACCCAATCGTATATTGGGAATGTGATCTGCATCTATCTTTACCTTTCTGTATGCAAGCTCTTTTAAAATAGCAAATAAAGTCAAAAGGAAATAATCATCTTTCTTTGACTTGTTTTGCTGATATACTACCCTCTTATTTGATAATGAATAGTATACGCCCTCGTACTCTATGGATAAATCGTTTATACCGGGTTCTATTGTTGACGAAACCAAACCGGATATAAATACACAATGTGCCGTCTTCATGCACCTATTCCCGGTATCAACGCCTATTATGTGGTCCACTTCAATTCCTCCTTATATTTTTTATTGTTTTTATTTACGCAAAAACCGTTATTTGTCATAGAAAAAAGCATAAGTAACAAATCATTTCCTTGTAATCATACTCTATACGGTATATGCGTGAACCACCCACGAGCTAAAGCTCGTTGGGCTTCTTGCTTCAACGACCTCGCTACCTACTATCTCCGCAAGCGTAAATTCCGATAGTTCCTACCGTATGTTTTATTTCTTTACACTGCATTAAGTATTCTTAATCCTTCATTTAGAATATTAATGGCAGCATTTATATCTCTATCATGAACAGCTCCACAACAAGGACAAATCCAT
>JAQXZB010000004.1 GCA_029226975.1 Clostridiales bacterium
ATTTGACTCCAAAGCCGCATACGCTTCTTCAAGCTCCGTTTTTGCGTTAAATACGGTCAAACCCGATGCACTCAAATTCCAATATACCTTGGTCGCATTGTTGTATGCCGCCAAATAATTTGCGTATGACTCGGCGGTGTATACGCTCTTATCCACTCCCGAATATTTCACGAGAGCCTCATATAAATCATCTCTTGAAAACGGACTTTTAAAGCCCTTTATAACAAGCTCATCAAGATTATACTGTGATGAGTATTCCGGATCTGCCAAAATCGTTATTTTAACAAATCTCGCGGACACAGCCGGAAATACAGCCGGGGTTTTCATTACCTCGTATTCATATCCCATTGTGTTGTCATCCAAAAGCTCCGTTCTCGCTTTTACCGATGCAACACATTCATAATCCGTACCGTCACCGCTTACCTCAACACTGTAGCCTGCCATATTCCATCGCATTGATTTATCGGCTGCAAAATACGCAAATTTTGAAAATACATCAATACCGGCAATATAATAATCGGCACCCAAATCATATATTATAACGGAATTATTCGTTCCGTCTGTAGTCATAAATTCAGTTCCTATACCGTCCGACAGCTTTTTATTTGTCGAGTCACCGACCTTTAGCGGCGAATCGTCCTCATATGTGTATACTGCCGCCGTTTCGGAAATAGTCAATGACGGATTGTCCCCCAGCATTTCCGGATAGTATTCCTTTTTATTTTTATCCGTCAGTTTGTTGTTTGTAAGTACGGACAGCGGCTTAATATATGCCATGTCCGCTGCGGCGTTTCTTAAATCCTCTGCCGCCTGCAAAAGCTCATTATCGCTTGCGGCTTGATTTTCGTATATAGCCTTTGCCGCTTCCAATGCGGCATTAAAATTCATAATGCTCTCCTCATCGGCAACATCGCCGAAATCTGTTCTTTCGTATTCCTCTATCAGCATTTTCAGCTCATCGCGAAAATCTGCGGTTTCGCCGGTGCTTTGAATTTCTTCACCGAATTCCTGCACATCAATCGCTTGTATATTTTCCTCTGAAATTATATTACTGTTTTCCGTATTGTCTTCACCGCTTCGGGCAAAAGCAACGGTATTTATGCACAATGTTATCAGGCATAAAAGAGCAGTTATTTTTCTTTTCATATCAATCTCCATTCTGCCGCCCATAAAGCGGCATAAATCTAATGTGTAAGATAAGCGGGCAGTTCATTGTTTATTTAAAAATGTCTGCGCCGCTTATTTTTCACATCAATATCCTTTACATCTCAGATATGCACCGTCCGCCCGATCGGTACATATCTAAGATACTCGTTTTGCCGGCTCCCCGTAGGGGGTGCTTGTTATTTTGATTGAGCAGCTGCCAGCGGTACCATATCGCTGTCCCATGCGAAGTTTCTTATATACGCTCCCTCGGGAAGTGCCGTAAGGCCGCTGAACATATTATTCCACGTCTGCTCGCCGTTTGCCGGTACCGTTACTGTTACTTTCTTTAATGCGTTAAGTGTTTTGTCCGCATTGTAAATTGCCGTTACAATATCTGCCGTTACATCTTGTGCGGTATTATTTGTTACGGTTCCTCTTGCAATTACGGTTGTCGCTCCCGTAAGACTGCCGTCGGCTGTGGACGGTACGGTCACATAGGTTGTTTCTCCGAATGTAAGAGCGTTTTCGGCAACTGCTGTCGGAATAAATCCTTTAATAACAATTTCCGCAAGAATCATCTGATTTGAGCTTTTTGTTGCGGTAAATCTTAAATATCTTCCCTTTACCGGCTTAAAGCTTGACGCAAAGTTCTTTAATGTACCGCCATCGTAGGAAACGGGCTGCCCCGCATTGCCGCCGGACTTGTAGTAAACATTCTCGGGACTGCCTATTGTCGCAATCTCCGTAAAGGTTTCTCCGTCCTCACTTACCGATACAACAACGTTTGCTATGGATGCGTAACCGAATTCCCATTCATACAAATCAGCACCTGTAAAATATACTTCCTGCATTGCATCTGCCGTAACAGATACAACCGAATCGCCATCCCAATGGCCCGAAAGGGCGCAGTCGCCGCCTTTATCCCAAATCTTACCGCCGGTAAGAAGCGTACCGCCCTTGGCCGCGTCATTTCCTACAATCTCCGTTGCAGGGTCATTTGATGTTATCGTATATGTCAAACCTGTGTTTAGGTTTTGCATATTGGGGTACTGCTCGCAATCAAAGCCTTCAATCAGGTTGTTGGTAAGAATACCGTAACTGCCGTTATACTCAAGCGCATTAAATGCCGCCGTAATTTCGTCTGTAAGTGCCGTTATCTGTGCATTTGTGCCGTTTTGCGCTTCAAGCATTGCCTTTCCGGCATCAAGCTTGGTTTTAAGCACCGCCAGAGTTTCGGGGGTTGCATGTTCTTCAAGAGTGCTGTCAATATCATACTTCTCTATTGCACTCTGCAAGCCCGAATAGTCGGCATTGATACCGAAAATTACTATTTCGGACATTTGAACAAGGGTGTTTGCTTCCGATATTGACACCTTTATATAGTTCGCTTTAACCGGCGGGAACTGTACTGAGGTCATATCTATAACCTTAGCCGTAGAATCGGGCTGACTGTCGCTTGCGGCAACGGTCTTAATCGGTGTATAGTTTACTCCGTCAGTTGAATAACTTACCGTTACGTCCTTTGCCTGTCTCCAGTTACCTTTCTCCGTTACCGTAAACACATCAACACGGTCTACAACGGCTGTTGTACCCAAATTCCAAACCGTTATTCCCGGATTTCCCGAAGTCCAGCCTGTTGTTATGGTGTGTTCTCCGCTTGCGGAGTTTAGCACACCGCCCTTAAGCTTTACGCCATTCGGGTCATTTACAACATTTCCGTTTGTGTCCCTGTCCACATTAGAATCGTCCGGGTATGAATATGTAACGTTGTTTGCCGCATTTTTAAGCTCTGTTATTGACGAGTCATATGTCTGATACACCGCCAAATCAGAGTCATTCCATGCATTGCCGCTGTATACAAGCCTCTCGTTTGCAAGAGCAAGATTTGCTACGGCATCGTTTATTGCCGTAATTACCGTTGACATTTCCGCCGCAGTGCTGTTATCGGTTATTGTATCGGCAGAAGCTCTTGCCGTTTCCAGCGCTGCTATGGTTTCGGCTGTATAGCAATATGATACCTCAAGGTACTTATCCGCCAGTGCTGCGGCTTCGATTACCGACTGAGTAAGCTTTTCGTAGCCGAACAGCGCAATCTGAGCCGGTCTTACCTGGGAAGATCCGCTTACAATCTCTACGGCAACATATCTTGCCGTCTGCGGTGCAAAGGAAACCGTTTCAAGCTGATAGAGCTGACTTACACTTGCTATCAATTCCGAAGTTTCGTCGGCAGCCTTTCCGGCAACTCTTTTGTACTCCACTCCGTCATTTGAAACATATACCGCCGCATAACCCAGCTTGTAAACTCCCAAATAATCCTGGATCATTCTGTCATGAACAATGTCCACTCTGTCAACTATATACTCCGAGCCCAGGTCAAACAATGCTATATTGGGTATTTTCGAGTCCCAGTCTGTATAGGTCATGAGCGTTCCGTTGTCTATATGTCCGCTTGTCATCTTTGTATTTTCGGAATCACTTTTTCTAAGCAGTTCATCACTGTCCGATTTCCATTGATATGACGGGAGATTATTCGCATTTACAAGGGTCATGGACGGATCCCACTTTGAATAGAAGGATGTTGTATCATTATCAACCCATGCATTTCCCGACAGTGTATAATGAACCGATGAGGGAACAAGCGCATTTATTGCGTTTACCGCCTGTGTGTTCATTACCGTTGCATACGCATCATTTGTATAATCTACAGCGCATAATCTGTCGTATGCCGCCTGAAGCGTCTCAATACTGTCAGGTGTATAGAACGCACCGAGCGAAAGGTACTGTTGGGCTTTAGCCTTCGTCTTTTCAATCTCAACGCCTATTGCACTGTTGCCCGGAACAGCTCCGAAAATAACAAACTCTGCCGGGGCAACCTTGTTCGCACCGTCGGCTTTTTTAACCTTGATATCAACATATCTCGCCTTTACGGCATCGAATGTAACCGCCGTTCTTTCGGGAATCTTTGCTTCCGAAGCAATTTGCTCCTCTGTAAGTGATGTCTGTGCAGTCACTGCGGCTACCTGCTCCATGGTATCCTTTGTTTCTCCTGCCCAAATCTCAACATCGCCCAAGAACCAATTTTCACCGCCCTTTGAGATTGACCATACGTCAACTGCGCTCACACTATAGACGCCGTTTAAATCAAACTGCGCTGTGCTGACAGTATTCGAAGCCCCGCTTGTCCAGGTGAAATCATCGGTATAATCACTGTTTAACTTTCCCGATGTCATAGCCTGTCCGAAGAAGTCTGATTTTGCATAACCCCCGGTTCTTCTCGCATCATGTCGGTCATACTGACGCACTTGGGCGTCCGAATCCGCCGACCAGGAATATACGGCTTCTGTATCCGCACTGTTTATGGTTACTCCCAAATCTCCGTATGCGGTAATATCATCATCGGTAAAGGTGTTTGCACTAAGCACATAAAGTGTATCCTCTGCATAAGCCGATGTAAAGCCTATTCCGCTCACGCAGGTTGCAAGAATGCTTGCCGCGCTTATCGCTGAAATCAATTTTTTCATAACTTACTTCCTTTCCTTATTTTTTTCATCATAGCATATAAAATTTATTGGGGTGTCTTACTCTACCGTATACTCTGTCATTTGTGCAAGAGGTTTAATCTCGCTAAGATTTGTCCATGCGAAGCTCTTTATCGAATATCCGCTTTCGATATCCGTATCGCCAAAGCTTGCGGAATATGTCGCCGAGGAATTTGCCGCAACGCTTACGTTTGAATTCTTTGCGGCAACCAATCTTCCCGCCTTATCATATACGGCGGTGATTACCTCTGGTGTTACAGTATCGGTATCCGGCTTATTTACCAAAAATCCGTCAAATGTTTTAGCCGTACTGTCAAACTTAGTGCCGCCGAATGAAAATTCTGCCGGATAGCCCTTGACAGCGATTTCGTATATATTCATCTGATCTCCGTCCCTGTGGGACTCAAATTTAATATATCTTGCCAATTTCAGTAAACAGCTCACACTAAACGTTTTAGGACCATCACTCGGCTCTGTTACTGTGGGGGTGGCTAATGCTGTATAATTCAATCCGTCCAAGCTATATGAAATTTTCACGTCTTTTGCACCGCTTGCATAAAAGTCCGCACCTGTAATATAGACATTTGTTTTTGCGTCTGCCGTTACGGTAACGTCGTCATCGGTTTGCCAACCTCCCATTGCCATATACGTGCTGTCATTGCCGCTCGGAATGCCGTCTGTCAGCTTGGTACAATTAAGATCGTTTTTTACTATGTTTCCGCCCTGCTCGCCCTCGCCGTATTGTTTGGATTCGATTTTATAAGTCAATCCCGTATTAAGCCTTTGCATACTCGGCTCGAAAGTGTAAAAATCGTTATTTGTCAAAAGCTTTGAATTGTCCGGCATATATCCTTTTACAACAAATTCGGTTATTATTTCATTACCGGCATCTCTTTCCGAATAAAACTTTATATATCTTGCTTTTGTTGGCTCACAGCTTACACTGTATGATGTTGCACCATCGTATGCATCAGACTTTTCTTGAACCGCTCCAAGCGATATATAGGTTGTACCGTCTGTACTGTATAAAATATCAACATTTTTCGCATTGGTTGCATAGAACTCAGCACCCGTAATATATATACCGGTTTTGGGGTCTGCTATAATCCAATTCTTATCATCGCTTAGCCAACCGCCGTTTGTAGCGTTGTTAGCGTTTTTAGAATAATTTCCGTCTGTCAGCTTTGTAAATCCACTATCGTTGTTTATTATATTTCCGGCTTGACCGCCGCCATTACTTCCATCAGAAAATATTTCATAGGATAATCCTATATCAAAATTACTAATACCCGGATGAAGCATTTCAAGGCGGTTATTTGTCAGCACATAGCTTGTCTGCGTTTCCTCCGCCGATACGCCTGCAAAGCCGGCAGATACGGCCGCAAGCATACCTACGGCACAAATTGCGGAAATTATCCTTTTTACAGAAATCATTTTTTTCATAATTATCTTCCTTTCTGTCATTAAACCTTATATTTGTTTTACAAGGCCACCGAAAAACCGCTCGGGCGGATGCGAAATTTTCTCGGCAGCCATTTAAAACCTTAACCCTTTATTCCTCCTATCGAAACTCCATGCATTATCTGCTTTTGGAATACGAGGAACATTATCAAAGACGGTATCATGGCAAAGAGCAGTACAATTACATACTCGTCCATCATAAATCCCGC
>JAQXZB010000005.1 GCA_029226975.1 Clostridiales bacterium
CATATGGGACGGCAAGGTTGACAGAAAGGAATTTGAGGTAGTAGTAAACAGAATTATAGATAAATACTTTACCTGTGAAAACTACTATAAGATTGACGGATGTCCGGTATTTAATATTCATTTTCTGCAAAATCTTATAAAGGGCTTGGGAGGTATTGATGAAACGGCGGATGCTTTCAATTACTTCAGAGAGCAGACAAAAAAGGCCGGTTTTCCCGATTTGCATCTTCAGCTTAACCTGATAGGCTGTACTGACGATTATATGGGCTTCAGCCTGTTCTGTGATGTTGATATGCATGAGGTATTTAAGAAAATACGCTTTGACAGTGCAACGCATTATCAGTTTTTGGCTTTTACCGATATGGACAGAGATTATGCTAAGGTTATTCCCGATGCCGTAAAGGAGTGGGAGGCGGAAGAACAAAATCTGAAATTCCCATATTTCCCGCAGGTATCTGTAGGCTGGGATAATAACCCCAGAGCAAACAAGAACAAGTTTATGCCGACGATTTGCCGGAATAACACGCCCAAAAACTTTGAGAAGGCATTAAGAGAGGCGAAAGCTTTTATCGACCGTCATAATCTGCATCCGCTTATAACGATAAACAGCTGGAACGAATGGACGGAAACCAGTTATTTGCAGCCTGATGATATTTTCGGATACGGTTATCTTGAAGCGGTAAAAAATGTGTTTGCGGAGGAATAAGTGTGCAAAAGATTGAGAAGTACATAAAGCTTATAAAGGAATATTCAAGGGACAACTGCTTAAAGGTTACAAGGCAGCCTGAGGGACGTCTTAAGTTTCCCTATCTCGTACCCGGTGCAAACTGCTATGAAAGCCAACTATGGGATTGGGACAGCTGGCTTACGGATATAGGCATTTCGCAGATAATGTATGATAATGATATGGATAAGAGCAGTTATTCGGAATGTGAAAACGGGTGCATAAGGAATTTTGCAATAAATACCGACAGCAAGGGGAGAATGCCGATACTGATAAAGCCCGAGGAAATTATGCCGTCCTTTGAAGACGGGAATATAACCAATATGCATAAGCCGTGCTTTGTTCAGCATATGGCATTTATAACCAAAGAAAACGGCACTGACGCAAAATGGGCAAAAGAATATCTGCCGGCGGCTGAGCGGTTTTTAAAATATTATTTTGAAAATTTCAGGCATGAAAAGACGGGGCTGTTCTTTTGGCAGGATGATTTTGCAATAGGTGTGGATAACGATCCGTGTACATTTTTTCGGCCGCCGAAAAGCTCGGCATCAATTTATTTGAATTGTCTTATGTACAAAGAGTTAAAAGCGATGGAATATCTGCTAAACTGTTTGGGCGAAGATGCCGACATATACAAAACAGCAGCCGATAATCTTAAAAGTGCGATAAATGAACATATGTGGGATGAAAGAAACGGATTTTATTACAGTGTTGATCTGAATTTGATGCCGATAGAATCCGATAAAGCTCTCCACAGCGGAATGCCCAGACATTGGGATTGCATTATTGAGCGTATAGACGTATGGTCCGGATTTATGGCAATGTGGGCAGGAATTGCCGACAAGGAAAGAGCCGAAAGAATGGTACATGAAAATATGCTGGAAAAAAGGACATTTAACGCAGAATACGGAATAAGAACTCTTTCTAAGCTTGAAAAGATGTATTGTATTGTTGAATCCGGCAATCCGTCATGCTGGCTCGGCCCGATTTGGGGCATTTCAAATTACATATGCTTCAGGGCGCTTGTCAGGTTTGGCTATGACGATGAAGCAAGAGAATTGGTTGAGAAAACCGTTCTGATGCATGGAAGAGCCATAGAGCAAAGCGGTGCGATGTATGAATACTACCACCCCGATACGGGCGAGGGAGTAAGCAACCGAGGTTTTCAGTCGTGGAATTTCCTTGTAAACAACATGATAGCATGGTATGAAGGCAAGAGAGCTATAAGCGAATTTTAATACACGACATTAACGAAAGGATTTAGTGAGTGATAATGAAAAGATTATATGAAAGTCTGCATGATGAATATGAAAATTACATTGCACCGTTTTTATGGCTGCACAATGAAGATGATGAGCTTATAAAACAGGAGCTTAAGAGAATACATGAGTGCAAAATAGGTGCGGTATGCCTGGAATCGAGAACTCATGAGGATTTTTGCGGCGAAGCTTGGTGGAGTGACGTTTCCTTGATTTTAAATACCTGCAGTGAGCTGGGAATGAAGGTTTGGATACTGGACGATAAGCATTTTCCGTCGGGGTATGCCAACGGTATATTTGAGGAACGCTTTAAAAATTTGCAAATGTGGAATATTACGGAATTTCACGTTGATGTATGCGGACCTGTAAATGACGGTTCTGTTTTGACGGATATTTGGAAACAGGAGGACGAAGATGAAATAATCGGAGTTTTGGCACTCAAACGTGTCCCCAATTCAGATAAGTACACCGGCGATGTGATAGATTTAACAGAAAATGTATCTGACGGAGCGGTATATTTCAATCTTCCGGAGGGTGTTTTCTCAATAGTAATACTGGTAAAATCGCGCGCCGGAATGACGGACTACAGCCGTATTTTCTGCGATAAGCTAAATCCCGAGGCTGTCGATGCCTTTATACAAGAGGTATACGAACAGCATTATGAGCATTTCGGCGATGAATTCGGAAAAACCTTTGCAGGATTTTTCTCTGATGAGCCTGCGTTTATGAA
>JAQXZB010000006.1 GCA_029226975.1 Clostridiales bacterium
AGATTTTGCGAAAATGAACTCGTAGGCGTACGAGGGTACGGTAGAGTTTATTTTCGCAAAAAGTGCATACCAAAGGCATTCCTCGATGGAATGCCTTTGGTAATATTAAGAGATTATATTTTTGTTTTTGATTTAAAATCCCGCACGGTCTGACCAATTTGTCGACGGTCTGAAACGAGGACGATTGTAAAAGTCCTCGTTTTTTTAGTTAGCAGCACTTAAATATCTTTACTCCGTAGGACTGTATATCTATATAGAAGATACCGTCCTTTCGCTCATGCCGTTCATCGCATCCGGCAACCACCCCGGTCAGCCGCTTTACGCCAAACCTTGCCGCGTCAAGCCTTATATGCGCTTCGGTCTGGGCGGCGTTTACGACAACGATAAATATCTCATCTTCCCAATAGCGAATAAAGCTGTACACATGACCGCTCTTGTAAAGGCTTTCAAACTCGCCTATGGAAAACGCCTTTGAGCCGTTTCTTAAAGCAATCATTTTCCTGTACCGGCTCCGCACCGTACCGCCTTCATCAATTTCGTCCTCTCTGCCCCATGGGAAGGTGCGGCGGCAGAACGGGTCGCCGTAGCCTTGAATACCTATTTCATCACCGTAGAATATGCAAGGCACACCCGGCAGGGTCATTTGCAGAGCAAGAATAAGCGTTGCGCGCGCCCTTGCCATCTCCAAAGCATAACCGTCAAGCTTAAACTTCGCCTGATATTCCCTGTCAACCTCATGCCGCGTGGGCGCACCGCCCATAAGCGTCATTATTCTTTCAACGTCATGGCTTGAAATTATATTCAAAAGCGAATAATATGCCTCCCGCGGATAGTTTTCCTTAATGCTCATGAGCCGCTCGTCAAACTCAACCGCGTCAATTCTTCCCAAAGCCATATCTATAAGCGCGTCACGCATGGGATAATTCATTACCGAATCCAGCTCACTGCCCAAAAAATATTCTCTGCGCTCGCCGTAGGCAATTTTATTTGATGCGTCCTCCCAGACCTCGCCGATAATCACCGCGTCCTCGTCAACGCTCTTTACGTTTTCCCGAAGCTCCTTTACAAAGAAGTCCGGCAGCTCGTCCACCACGTCAAGCCGCCAGCCCGACGCGCCGTTTCTTATCCATTTTTTTACAATCGCGTCCTTGCCTGAAAGCAGGTATTCCCGAAAGGCTTCGCTGTTTTCCTCGCATTGGGGAAGTGTGTTCATTCCCCACCAGGACTCGTAAACCTTCGGCCACTCGATAAAGCGGAACCAATCATAATAGGGCGACTCCTTTGACTGATACGCGCCCACGCTGTCATATTCGCCGTATTTGTTGAAATATTGGCTGTTGTCGCCGGTGTGATTAAATACGCCGTCAAGGATTATGCGTATTCCCCGCTCTTTTGCCTTTTGGCACAGCTCCTTAAAGGTTTCCTCATCACCGAACATCGGGTCTATTTCCTCATAGCTGCCCGTATCGTATTTGTGGTTTGAATATGCCTTAAAAATCGGATTTAAGTAAATTACCGACACGCCCAGTTCCTCAAGATAGGGAAGCTTTTTTATAACTCCCTTGAGGTTTCCGCCGAAGAAGTCGTTTGCTTTATATGTGCCGCCGAACTGCTCCGCCTTGTAATAGGGCGTATCGCTCCATTCCCGCTTTATAATGTCCTCTCTGCCGCCGAGAAATTCTCCGTCCTCGTTTCCGTTATAAAATCTGTCGACAAATATCTGATAGGCTATTCCCTCCTTAAACCAATCGGGAGTTTTATAGCTTTTGTCATAGACCGTTATTTGAAAAGCGTGAGAGGGCTTTCCGAAGGCTATCTCGCCCCTGCCGCCCAGCTGTCTTGAATTGTTGCCGTAATACACTATGCCCTGGTTGGTGTCAAGCTCGAAATAATACCATACAAGCCCGGTTTTGGCAGGCATTTTCACCTCAACCGAATAGATGATATTATCATCCACCTCAAATATATACGGCATATCAACCTTTTTTTCCTCGCCGCCGTCCTCAATATATACAAGACGTATCGCATTGGGTATACCTACGCCCTCAACGGAGAGCCTTATTCTGACCTCCGTTTCGCACTCCACCGCGCCGAAGGGGCTGCGGTAAAACAATGCTCTCGAATTATGCTCTATTTTCATATTTTATCCTTTCAGCCGCTGCTGTACGCAAAACTCGGGACTTGCCGCGCAAATCATATCTTGTTTACGCAGCAGTCCCGTTTTTAAATTAGAATTTAATTTATTTTATCGGAGTAAGATGCCAAATCTTGTCACTGTACTCCCTGATTGTTCTGTCACTGGAGAAGAAGCCTGCCATTGCGGTGTTCATGATTGCCATGTGCAGCCACTTTTCCTTATCCTGATAGTCCGCGGAAATCTTTTCCTGCGTTCTCATATATTCCTCGAAATCGCGAAGTACCATATAGGTATCGGGATAGCCGTAATCGCCGAAGAGCAGCGTCTGGTACAAATCCTTAAACAGGTTGTTTGCACCCGGAACTATTGAACCGTCAACCAACTGTTCAAGGGCGCGGCGAAGCTGGGTATTTGTGGAATAAATATCCTTTACCTCGTCATCACCGGGGTAACGCAGTCTTGCGGCAACCTCGTCTGCCTTTAAGCCGAAGATATAGATATTGTCGCTGCCCACCTGGTCAAGCATTTCAACGTTTGCACCGTCAAGTGTACCGCAGGTAACCGCGCCGTTTAACATGAACTTCATGTTGCCCGTTCCCGAAGCTTCCTTGCCGGCTGTTGAAATCTGCTCCGATACATCTGCCGCAACGATAAGCTTTTCGGCAATGGATACGCTGTAGTTTTCAAGGAATACAACCTTTATCTTGCCGTTTATTCTCCCGTCATTGTTAATCATTGTGCCGACGGAGTTTATAAGCTTAATGATAAGCTTTGCTCTGGTATATCCCGGAGCAGCCTTTGCGCCGAAGAGATAGGTCTTGGGATAATAATTATCCAGATATTCCTTATCCTCCAAGCATCTGTTGTACTCGGCAAGAATATGCAGCACATTCATCATCTGACGCTTATACTCATGCAGTCTTTTTGACTGTACGTCAAATATCGAATCGGGATTTACCTCAATGCCGTTGTTTTCCTTGATATACTCGGCAAGACGAATCTTGTTGTCATGCTTAATCTTTGCAAATGCCGCCTGGAAGTCCTTATCATCGGCATATTTTGCAATTCCTGCAAGCTCGTCGGCATTCTTTAACCATGAAGTGCCTATCTTCGAGTTAATAAGCTCGGTAAGAGCCGGGTTGCAGTTTGCAATCCATCTTCTGAAGGTAATTCCGTTGGTAATCGCAAAGAAGCGGTCCTTGTTCATTCTGTAGTAATCGGCGAAAATATCGTCCTTTAATATCTGCGTATGCAGCTGCGAAACGCCGTTTACCGCAAAGCAGCTTGCAAGGCACAGATTTGCCATATACACCTGATTATCTGCCAAAACAGCCATCCACTTATGCTTTGCATGGTCGCCGGGATAAAATTCCTCCAAACCGATCATAAGGCGTCTGTTTATCTCCTCAACGATCATATAAATTCTCGGCAAGATCTTTCTGAACATATCAATCGGCCATCTTTCGAGAGCCTCGCTCAGTACCGTATGGTTGGTGTAGGCAAAGGTATGGGTTACAATTTCCCATGCAGCGTCCCAGCCAAGACCCTTTTCGTCCATGAGTATTCTCATCATTTCGGGTATTGCAAGGGTCGGGTGCGTATCGTTGATGTGAATAACAATCTTTTCGGGCATCATTGCATAATTGTTGCCGTATGCCTTTTCAAATTCCTTAAATATCCACTGCAGTGTTGCGGAGGAAAGGAAATACTGCTGCTTTAATCTCAGCTCCTTGCCCTCTGTGGAGGTATCATCGGGATAGAGAATATTTGAAATATTCTCGGCAAGCAGTCTTTCCTCTACAATCTTTTCGATTTTGCCGCTTACGTTTGTGTCGGTCGCCTTTGCGCTCCAAACTCTTAATTTATTTACAATCTTTGAATCATAGCCGCAGAGCGGTATGTCATAGGGAACGGCAAGAATTGTCTGCGCACCCTCGGTTTTGCAGATCATGTTGCCGTCCTGCCACTGTGTCGAAACATAGCCGCCGAATTTGACCTCAACGGTTTCTTCCGGTCTTGCAATCTCCCATGCGTTTCCATGCTCAAGCCACGGGTCGGGAAGCTCTATCTGGTATCCGTCTATAATCTTCTGCTTAAACAGACCGTACTGATAACGGATTGAGCTGCCGTATGCGGGCAGGTCAAGAGTTGTCAGCGAGTCTATAAAACAGGCGGCAAGTCTGCCCAGACCGCCGTTGCCCAGACCCATATCGTTCTCCAGCTCTGCAACCTCGTTAATCTCATAGCCCAAGCTTCTTAAAACGTTTTCATACGTTTTTGTCTGCATAAGGTTTAAGATATTTGTGGTAAGCATTCTGCCCATAAGAAACTCAAACGAAAGATAGTAAAGCTTCTTGGAATGTTCCTTCTTTACCTCCTTATGCGACACTGTCCACTTTGCCATTATCTGATCTCTCGCGGTAAGCGCGCAGGCAGTGTAAATCATCTGAGGAGTCGCATCCTCTATAACCTTACCGAAGTGTCTGGAAACCTTGCCTATTATTTCCTTTTTTAAGGCCTCCTCCTGTGCGGTAAGCTTGTTAGCCGCCTTTTTCGTTGTTGTCTTTGTTTGTGCCATATTTCGTACATCCCCTTATAAATTATTTGCTTGTTCCTTCCGCCTTTTTGGCTGTTTTCTTTGTCCCGGCAGCGGGCTTTTTACGCGTTGCGGGAGCTTTTTTTGCCGCGGTTTTTTTTGCGGTCTTTTTGGGTGCCGCGGTTTTTTCCTCCCCAAAAGGATCGGGAACCTCTACCTTGTCGGGCTTTGTGAGCTTCTTTGCAAGCTCCTGCTCCGATTTATCCGCGTCTTTTTTTAGCTGCTCCTCAAAATTTCCTCCCTTTTTCGGAGCTGCCGGCTTTTTTGCCGGTTCGGGCTTTTTTTCGGGCAAATCGTATATTCCCGTAAGCTGCTGATACATTCTTATATACTTATCGGCGCTTACATCCCATGAATAGTCCGCCGCCATGGCGTTATCCATGATTTTTCTCCATTCCTCGGGACGGTCGTAGTAAATCCTTAAGGCATAATATATTATGCCGAGCATCTCGTCCGCGTTATAGTTGGCAAAGGAGAAGCCGTTGCCCTCGCCGGTAAACTCGTTATAGGGAGTAACCGTATCCTTAAGTCCGCCGGTTTCGCGTACTATGGGAAGAGTGCCGTATCTTAAGCTTATCAGCTGCGAAAGTCCGCAGGGCTCAAACAGCGACGGCATTAAAAACGCATCGCTTGCCGCATAAATCTTATGTGACATCTCGTTTGAGAAATAAATCTGTGCGCTTAATTTTTCCGGGTACTTCCATGCATAGTGCCTGAAAAGATTTTCATACTTTTCATCGCCCGTACCCAAAATGACAATCTGAATATTTGCCGCCAAAAGCTCTTCAAGCTTATACGCCACCAAATCGAAGCCCTTTTGGTCGGTAAGACGCGAAACAATGCCTATCATAATCTTGTTCTCGTCCACAGGAAGTCCCAGCTGCTTTTGCAGCTCCGTCTTATTCTTTGCCTTTTTCTTATGCACGCTCTTTGCGTCATAATTTTGGTATATCATCTTATCCGTCTTGGGATTCCAATCGGTATAGGAGATACCGTTTACTATGCCTATAAGGTCATTTTGCCTTGCCGCAAGCAGCCTGTCCAGACCCTCGCCGTACTGAGGCGTTGTAATCTCACGGGCATATGTATCGCTTACGGTGGTAATCTTGTTTGCGTATACCATTCCGCCCTTTAAGAGGTTTGCGTCCTTATAGTATTCAAGCTTGTCGGACGTGAAGTAGTAATCGCTTATTCCCATAGCGTCCTTTATTCCCTTAAAGTCCCATCTGCCCTGGAATTTAAGGTTATGAATTGTCATAACGGTCTTTATGCCGCGGAAGAACGGGTTATCCTGAAAGGTGTCAAGAAATACCGGAATGGGTCCTGTCTGCCAGTCATTGCAGTTTATAACGTCCGGTCTGAAATTCAGCGTGGGCAGCAGAGAAAGCACAGCCTTTGAGAAAAAGATGAATTTCTCGCAGTCCAGATGAATATAGTCATACGGCTTGTCACCGTTAAAGTAAAACTGATTATCGACAAAATAGAATATGCAGCCGTTGTATTCCATTTCAAACACTCCGGCATACTGTTTTCTCCATGCCATATCGATATAGATATGCGCAATGTAGCGCATCTGATCCTTATACTGCTGCGGTATACAGCGGTACAAGGGCATTATTACCCTCGCGTCAACGCCCTTTTCTCTTAAAACGGCGGGCAGCGAGCCGACTACATCTCCAAGACCTCCCGTCTTGGCGAACGGAGCGGCTTCCGAGGTTGCGAACAAAACTTTCATGAGCTCTCTTCCTTTCCTGAAATATTAAACACCGCTGCTTTGGCAGCCTAACCTTCTTTGGAAATATATTATCCCAAATTACGGAATTTGTCAATCATAAGATGAAAAAACAGTCTTTTTCACTATGAAAGCACTTGTTTGACAGCGGCGATTTATATATTTATTACCATGATTTTAGCATATGTAAAAAATTATTTTACATACGCTAAACTTTCTTTGAATGACAAATCTTAATTCAGCACGGCATACGCACCCCGAGAGTGCATATGCCGCACAATGTTATCAGATAATCGTTCCCTTTGCTATTGCAAGCGGATAGCTTTCCTGACCTATGAGCTTTCTGCCCTTTGTGATTACGACCTCCTTGTCGAATACAACATGGTCAATCTCAACTCCCTCTTCAATCACGCTGTCCTGCATGATGATTGAGTTCTTGACAACCGCGCCCTTTTCAATCTTAACTCCTCTTGAAAGAACGCTGTTTATAACCGTTCCGTCAATCTGGCAGCCGTCTGAAATAAAGCTGTTCTCCACCTCGGCATCGGCGCCGTATTTGGTCGGGCTTTGGTCCTTGGTCTTTGTGTATATGGGTCTTTCGGGGTTGAACATTTCGGCTCTGAACTCCGCGTCCAAAAACTTCATATTGTTCTGATAATACGACTTCATCGTATCAATCTTGGACGCAAAGCCCTTGTGCTCTGCCGCATATACTCTCATACCATCCATCTTCTTTATGAGTGCGTCTTTAACGAAATCGCTGTCGCCCCTTGCGCTGCATTCGTCTATTATGCTTTCCAAAAGCGCCTTTTCCATTACATAAATATCCATGCCCGCATTGGCTGTCTTGGGGTAATAGGGCTGTACCTCTATGTCGGTAACTCTGCCTTCATCGTCAATTTCAAGCAGGTTGTATCTTTGAAGCTCCGACTCCTCTGCTCCCGCAAGGTTTTTATAAAGCACCGTCACATCTGCCTGGCTTTCTATATGCTGTTCGATAACCTGCGCAAAGTCGATGTTGTATATCTCATTTCCCAAGGAAAGTATAACATAGGTCTGCTGGCTCTTTAAGATAAAATCTCTTATACCGGCAAGCATATCTATATTACCCTTAATCTGTCCGTAGGACACCTTTTCCATACTCGGCGGGAGAATATTAAGTCCCCAGTTCTTTCTGTCCAAATCCCAGGGCTTTCCGGATTTTAGGTGATCCATCAGCGAGGAATAGTTGGATTCCGTCGCAACGCCTATGTTTGTAATTCCCGCATTTGACATATTTGACAGGACAAAGTCAATAATTCTGTATCTTCCCGCTATCGGCAGCGCGCTGTTTGCTCTGATGTCGGTAATGGGGGGAATTTGATCCTTGCTTATAAGGATAATTCCCATTGTATCATATCTTTTCATCGTAACACTCTCTCCTTCCCTTATAAGACTTCAACCATGCTGCCCTTGGGTATGTCCTCATTGACGTCAACCTTAGCCGAGCCTTCTATCAATACTATTCCGTGCGTACACATCTTTGAAGCATACTTATTGTCCTCCGTTTCGCTCACGCCCACTCTTGCGCCGTCCTCAATAACGGCATTGGGGCCTATAACGGTCTTTTCAATAGTAACGTTTTTGCCTATAACCGCACCCGGCATAACTACCGAGTCCTTAACGCTTGAGCCTTCTCCGATGCTCACGCCGCCGAATATAACGGAGTGATCTACCGAGCCGCTTATGGAGCAGCCCTCTGTTACGGTTGAATTTGTAATCTTGGCACCCTTGCCCACATAATGAGGTGCGAGAGCAAAGTTCCTCGAATATATAATCCATTTTCTGTCATTTATGTCAAATTTGGGCGGATCGTCTATAAGGTCCATATTCGCTTCCCACAGGGACTGAATTGTTCCCACGTCCTTCCAATAGCCCTCGAAGCGGTAGCTTACCATCTTCTCGCCGTTTGCAAGCATTGCCGGGATAATATTCTTTCCGAAATCGTTGGAGGATTCGGGATCTCTTTCATCATCGGTAAGATACTTCTTAAGTGCCTTATAATCAAAGATATATATACCCATCGAGGCAAGATTGCTCTTTGGCTCTGCGGGCTTTTCCTCAAACTCCACAATATTTCCCTCTGCATCAACATTCATAATACCGAACCGGCTTGCCTCCTCCCAGGGAACGGGCATTACCGCAATGGTTGCCGCCGCACCGGTTTCCTTATGACGCTTTAGCATCTGACCGTAGTGCATTTTATAAATATGGTCGCCGGAAAGAATAAGCACATTCTTGGGGTTAAAGCCCTCCAAAAAGCCCAAATTCTGATATATGGCGTTCGCCGTACCCTTGTACCACTCGCCCACCTGTGCGCTCTGGTACGGGGGCAGCACATACGCACCGCCGTGGCTTCTGTCCAAATCCCAGGGATTGCCGTTGCCTATATAGGTATTTAACTCCAGCGGCTGATACTGAGTAAGTACGCCGACCGTATCAATTCCCGAATGAACACAGTTGGAAAGCGGGAAATCGATAATTCTGTATTTGCCGCCGAAGGGCACCGCCGGCTTCGCGACATTCTTTGTTAAGGCTCCGAGTCTGGAACCCTGTCCGCCTGCAAGAATCATTGCAACGCAGTCTTTTGATACCATTTCTATCATCTCCTATAATTATTTGTATAAAGCTGCCGTATAACCCGGCAAAATTATTTCTTGGTTTCCTTTTTCCTCTTCAGATACATAACCGAGTTTGCATCCAGATAAACCTCAATCGACTGTTCCATGCCGTCATAGGGAGTGTTTTTGGACTTATAGGTTTTCTTGCCTATGCGCCTTGACCCTCCGTACTTGGACGAGTTGGAATGGAGCACCACCTCATATGCTCCCTTAAGATTGACACCTATGCGGTATACGGGTCTGTCCATGGGTGTAAAGTTTGCGATAACCACAATATCCTCCTCGGGGGTTCTTCCCTTTCTTATATAGGAATAAACCGAGTTTTCGTTATCGTTTCCGTTTATCCACTCAAAGCCCTCGCTTCTTGCGTCATATATCCACATCGCCTCGTTTTCCAGATAGAAGCGATTAAGGTCCTTTACATATGCGGCAAGCTTTTTATGCCTGTCATTTTCGAGTATATTCCATTCAAGCTGGTCGTCAAATCTCCATTCGAGGAATTGTCCTATCTCTCCGCCCATGAACATAAGCTTTTTTCCGGGAATTGTCATATAATATCCCAAAAGCGTTCTGTAGGCGTCGAACTTCTCCTCATAGGTACCGTACATTTTGTCTATAAGCGACCTTTTGCCATGTACCACCTCGTCATGGGAAAGGGGGAGAATATAATTCTCCGAATATGCATACATCATGACGAAGGTCAAAAGATTGTGATTTCCGCTCCTAAAGAACGGGTCCATGGAAGCGTATCTTAAAGTATCGTTCATCCAGCCCATGTTCCATTTAAAGTTAAAGCCCAAACCGTCATATTCGGACGGAGCCGTAACCTTGGGCCATGCGGTGGATTCCTCCGCAATCATCATAAGCCCCGGGAACTCCATATTCATTGTCTTGTTAAGCTTTCTGAAGAAATCAACAGCCTCAAGATTTCCGTTTCCTCCGTATTTATTGGCAACCCATTCCCCGTCGTTTCTCGAATAATCCCGGTAGAGCATTGACGAAACCGCGTCAACCCTCAGTCCGTCTATATGGTACTCGCTTGCCCAAAAATACGCCGATGACATAAGGAAGGATATTACCTCGCCCTTTGAATAGTCAAAGACCATGGTGCCCCAGTCCTTATGCTCGCCCATTCTCGGGTCGGCATATTCATACTCCGGTGCTCCGTCAAACATCCGAAGCCCGTGAGCATCGCGGGGGAAGTGTGCCGGAACCCAGTCCATGAACACCGCTATGCCCTCGCTGTGGCATTTGTTTATAAAGTATTTTAAATCCTCGGAACTGCCGTAGCGCGAGGTTGCGGCAAAATATCCCGTAACCTGATAGCCCCAGGAGCCGTCATAGGGGAACTCCGTAAGAGGCATAAGCTCTATGTGAGTATAGCCCATGTCCTTTACATAGGGTATCAGCTCGTCTGCCAGCTCCCTGTAGTTATAAAAGCTTCCGTCCTCATGGATTTTCCATGAGCCGGCGTGTACCTCATAAATGTTCATCGGCGATTCAAAGTTATTTACCTTTGCGCGCCTGTTAAGCCATCTTTTATCACTCCAGCGGTATTTTTTATTTTCTCTGACCACAGAAGCGGTTCCGGGACGAAGCTCACATTCAACCGCATAAGGGTCGGTTTTGATATATTCTTTTCCGTCTGCGCCGTCGATGGCGTATTTATACAGCCAGCCCTCCTTTATATCAGTGAAAAATCCGTACCATATGCCGGTGCTGCCTATCGGCTCAAGCTTTTTGTCATGTCCGCTCCAGCCGTTGAACTCACCGACAACCCTTACCGCCTTGGCATTGGGCGCCCATACCGAGAATCTCCAGCCTTTTTTGCCCTGTTCCTCCAGCTTATGCACGCCGAGCATTTCGTAACTTTTAAAATTATCGCCCATGTTAAACAAATAGGCTTGAAATTCGCTTATGCCCGCCCAGTTTTGCTCGTTTGCCATGCCATTTCTCCTCTCTGTCAAAAAATTTATATATCTTCCGTATATATTTAGATATATAACTATTATACCACACTTTTTTTTGGTAGTAAAGACCTACTTTTAAATAAAAAAAAAATATTTATTTGTGCATAGTGACATTTTTTGCTAAATCTTAGCCTTTTTTTACATATTTATATTAAATTTTCCTTTCAAAACGATTTACATACCATGACATTTTATCTTTTGTCCTTGACAAATCGCCTTAATTTGTGTATAATATATATTGCTTAATGTTCTTTAAAAATTCAGTTTTCTGTAAAGTAAACTTATACGGCGCAAATATGGGCGCCGGTATAATGATTTTGTATATGTAATCCCATACTTAAAATGGAGCTGTCATATGACTGCTCTTCATGATTACATTTATGAGCGTGCCGAATACCTGCAAGACGGGTGCGCTTCATTATTTATAGAAAGCAGTCATTTTAAGAAGCCCCTTTTGCAGGTTTGGGAAATCCAAAAAAATGAATGGGGTGTATTACTATTACTACATGGATTGTTGTAATTATAGCGGCAGTTGTCTGTGCCGCCGTAGGCGTATTGTCCTTTAAGGCGGGAGAAAATCACAGAATTAAGACTGCCGAGGCATTGTTCGGCAGTGCCGAGGAAAAGGCAAAGTCCATTGTTTCCGACGCTGAGTCGAAGGCGGCGACGAAAAAGCGGGAGATGACCCTTGAAGCAAAGGAGAGCATCCAAAAGCTTCGCCAGGACTTCGACAAGGAGGTTAAGGAGCGCAGAAATGAGCTTAACCGCCAGGAGCGCAGACTTAACCAAAAGGAGGAAACCTTAGACAAAAAGACAGACAATCTCGAGAGAAAGGATCAGTCGCTTACGGCAAGGCTTAAATCTCTTGAGAAGAAAGAATCTGAAATAACAGAAATTAAAAACAAACAGGTGGCAGAGCTTGAAAAAATTTCAGGCATGACCCGCGAGGAGGCAAGGGATATTCTGCTTAAGGATATCGAGAGCCAGACCAGACACGAGGCTGCCATTATGGTTAAAGAAATTGAGCAAGAGGCAAAGGAGAATGCGGAAAAGAAGGCAAAGAACATTGTTGCTCTTTCCATTCAGAAGGTTGCGGCAGACCACGTTGCCGAAACAACGGTTTCCGTTGTAAATCTTCCCAATGATGAAATGAAGGGAAGAATTATCGGCCGCGAGGGACGCAATATCCGTACTCTCGAAACTTTTACGGGCGTTGATTTGATTATTGACGATACTCCCGAAGCTGTGGTTATTTCCAGCTTCGATCCGGTACGCCGCGAGGTTGCAAGAATAGCTCTTGAGAAGCTTATAACCGACGGGCGCATACATCCGGCGAGAATTGAAGAAACGGTCGAAAAGGCCCGCAGAGAGGTTGAAAACATAATTAAGCAGGAGGGCGAAAGCGCTACCTTTGAAACAGGTGTTCACGGCCTGCATCCTGAGCTTATAAAGCTTTTGGGCAAGCTTAAATACAGAACAAGCTATGGTCAAAATGTCCTAAAGCACAGCGTTGAGGTGGCTCATCTTGCCGGAGTAATGGCAGGCGAGCTGGGCGTGGATGTTAATTTGGCAAAGCGCGCGGGACTTCTGCATGATATAGGCAAGGCTGTAGACCACGAGATTGAAGGCTCGCACGTTACCATAGGTGCGGATATCGCCAAGAAATTCCATGAGAACAAGGATGTTATTCATGCTATCATGGCCCATCACGGCGATGTTGAGGCGCATACGATTATAGCCTCGCTTGTACAGGCGGCAGACGCCGTTTCGGCGGCAAGACCCGGTGCAAGACGTGAAAATCTTGAAACCTATATTAAGCGTTTGCAGCAGCTTGAATCGATTGCCAATGAATTTGAGGGTGTTGAGAAATCCTTTGCAATTCAGGCAGGCAGAGAAATCAGAATTATGGTCAAGCCCGAGGTGGTTAATGACGAGGGAATGATTATGGTGGCAAAGGATATTGCAAAGCGCATTGAGGACGAGCTTGAATATCCCGGACAAATCAAAGTCAGCCTGATTCGTGAAACGAGAGCTGTCGATTACGCAAAGTAAACCTCACAAGAAAAGCAAAAGATGGAATGATCCGAAAACAGAGATTACGGTATTCTCCACACTGCGCTAAAGGCAGTGCGGACGGTATCCGCAGTCTGCTTCTACCTGTTTTTGCGGTTGTTCCTTTTTTTTGTAATATTTTTAAAGGTGTATATATTGACAAAACCTTAAAAATACTGTAGAATATAACCCGAAATATCTTTAAGGAGATTATATAATATGAAAATACTCGCTGTAGGCGACGTTGTCAGCGCAGTCGGACGCGAAATGCTTTTCCGCTGTGTTGACGAGCTTAAATATAAAGAAAATATCGATTTGTGCATAGCAAACGGCGAAAACTCCTCCCATGGCCGGGGCATGACCCGCTCTACCTACTCGGAAATGAGCCGCGCCGGAGTGGACGGCTTTACTCTCGGAAACCACACCTGGGGCTCAAAGGAAATCACGCCGATACTCGAACGGGAGGATAACGTAATCCGTCCCGCAAACTACTCCCCCGCCTGCCCCGGCAAGGGACTTATGCTTTTAACCGCACCCTCCGGCAAAAAGGCGGCTGTTATAAACCTGATAGGTCAAACCTATATGCTCCCCTGCAACAATCCCTTTGAGGCGGCAGAGGAGCTTGTTAAAAAAGCAAAACAGCTTACGAATATAATATTGGTTGATTTTCATGCCGAAGCCACCAGTGAAAAGCTTGCAATGGGCAATTTCCTTGACGGCAAGGTCAGCGCCGTTTTCGGCACCCACACCCATATCCAGACCGCCGACGAGCGCATACTCCCCGGCGGCACAGGCTTTATATGCGATTTGGGCATGACCGGCGTTGAGGATTCGGTGCTGGGCATGAACAAAAAAATCATAACAGACCGTTTTGTTACGGCAATGCCCCAGAAATTCGAGCTTGCAACGGGCAAGGGAATGTTCAACGGCTGTATCTTTGATATAGACGAGGACAACGGGCTTTGCACCGCCGTAAAACGGCTTTATATAAGAGAATAGCTATTCCCTCGGACAGCGTCCGTAGGTTATTGTAATATCTTTTAGTTTTCTTGCAAGAGCGGTTGTGAACACACCCTTTTTCGCTCTCCACTGCCAGTTTCCGGCGGGCGTTGAGGGGGTGTTCATTCTTGCACCCTCCCCAAGCTCCAAAATATCCTGAGCCTGAATTATAACAGTGTCGGCAACGCTTGCAAAGGCGGTTTTTATAAACTTCCACACAAGCGTTGAATTGCTTTTATCCTTCGGGTCAATATCCAGATACCGGCGGCAGAATTTCATAGTTTGAGCGTCCATCTCCTTTGACCAGCCGATTATGGTATTGTTATCATGGGTTCCTATGTAGCAAACGCAGTTTTTATCGTAATTATAGGGCAGATAACTGCTCTCCTCTCTCGGGTCAAAAGCAAATTCCAAAACCTTCATGCCCGGAAAACCGCTTTCCTTGAGCATCATCAGCACCGACGGCGTAAGAAAACCCAAATCCTCCGCAATTATCGGCAGCTTGCCCAAACGCGCTTCCACAAATCGGAAAAATTCTATTCCCGGACCGGGTAGCCAACGGCCGCCCTCGGCTGTTTTATCACCGTAGGGAATTGCATAATACTCGTCAAAGCCCCTAAAATGGTCTATTCTCACCATATCAAAAAGCTTAGCCGAGGCTTTTAAGCGGTCAATCCACCAGGAATAATCCGTTTCCTTATGCCGCTCCCATTTATAAAGCGGATTTCCCCATAGCTGACCCGTAGGCGAGAACGCGTCCGGCGGACAGCCGGCAACCGCTGTAGGCACTAAATTCTCATCCAACTCAAACAAGTCCGGGTACACCCACACCGCCGCCGAATCGAGAGCCACATATATGGGTATATCCCCGATAATTTGAATACCCTTTGAATTGGCGTACTCCTTAAGGGCGTTCCACTGCTCGAAAAACTTAAATTGTACAAACTCCCAAAACCGCACCTCGTCCTCATGCATGGACTTAAAGCGCCACAGGGAATGGGGGTCGCGGCAGCGAAGCCCCTCCTCCCATTCGAGCCAGCACTTCCCGCCGTTTTCCTCCTTAATGGTCATAAACAGGGCGTAATTTGAAATCCAGTTTTCATTTTCCTCCAAAAACATCTCAAAGGCGCTCTGGGGTGTCTGCTTAAAATTTTCATAGGCGATTTTAAGCACATCAAAGCGTCTGTAATAAAGGTTTGCGTAATCAACCTTTTCCTCGTCCCATACCCATTCAAACTGAGCATAATCGCTCTTTTTTAACAGCTTTTCATCCTTGAGCATATCAAAATCGATAAAATATGGATTGCCCGCATGGGTAGAAAAGGACTGATAAGGCGAATCGCCGTAGCTTGTGGGACATATGGGAAGCACCTGCCAGTAGGTCTGTCCCGATTTTACAAGAAAATCCACAAATTTATACGCTTCCCTGCCCAATGTTCCCACTCCGTACTCCGAGGGCAGTGATGAAATGTGCATTAAAACTCCGCTTGCTCTCATATTAACCTCCATTCCGCCGTTACTATTTTTACAATATCCGACGGCTCGCTTATTATGTAATCCGCCCCGGCGCTTTCAAGCTCCGCCCTGTCGCGGAAGCCCCAAAGAACTCCGATTGAGTCAACACCCGCATTTTTTGCGGTAAATATATCCACATTGGTATCGCCTATAAAGACGGTATCCTCCCGCGAAACACCCAGCTTCTCCATTATACGAATCGCCCCGTCCGGCGCGGGCTTTGTGGGAAGCTCCGGCAAAGCCCCGGCAACAAAATCAAAGCCGCCGCCGAAAATCGTGTGCACAACATCACCCACAACATTGTCGGGCTTATTTGAGCAGACCGCAGTTTTTATTCCCAATTCCCCAAGCCGGGCAAGCATTTGTCGTATACCCTCGTAAGCGTCTGTTTTATACATGGGGTCCGCTTCATAATAAAAATCATACACCCGCCGCGTTTTTTCAAAATTTTCCTCAGTATCAAGACCGAAGCAGTCAAGCATACGGTGGATAAGCTTATCCCTGCCGTCACCGACCAACTTTTTATATCTTTCCTTATCGATAGGCCCAACGCCCATAGCCTCACGAAGCGCCGTATTCCCGAAATGCGCAATCGCGGTAATAGTATCGGTAAGAGTCCCGTCCAAATCAAATATACAAAGCTTTTTCATATGCCCGCTCCTTTTTTACAAATTCCAATATATTATATACCTTTTTTCGTTTTATGTCAACAAAAACCGTAAGCGGCGGGGTCAAAAAAAGCCTTTTATGAAAAAAATCGAAAAAATTTTAAAAAAGGTGTTGACAAACGCCGAATAATATGGTATTATATTATGCGTGGCTTGAGGAAAGCACATAAGCAATAATACGCGTGATTAGCTCAGTTGGTAGAGCACCTGACTCTTAATCAGGGTGTCCAGGGTTCGAGCCCCTGATCGCGTACCAGAAAAAACAAGCATGGCGTTCATGCTTGTTTTTTTGTTTAAAAGGGCAATATGGAATTTGTTGTTATGCCGGTTACTCCCATGGCTATAAGCTCCTGCGCCTTGGCGTAATCGTCCACCGTCCATGCCTCCACATCAAAGCCCGCATTGTTCATAAAGCTTACATAATCGCTGTTTAAATACCGATAATCCACATCTAATCCAACCCGGTTTTTTGCGTTCTTTAATGCCGCAAGCTTCCATTTCAGGGAATAATCCTCCACCGAAACCACATACAACATTCTCAGATTTTCCACCTGCGATACGCTCTTTATTGTTTCAAGGGCGGAATAATAGCTGCTTATCCAGGTTATTCTCTCCTCCATGCCGTACATTTCGGCAATTCTCATAAGCCCCTTTGCCCGCTGTTGGGTGAAGCTTTCGCCGTCATAAATCTCCACATACGGGTGTATTCCCCGCCTTTTGCACACCTCCATAAGCTCCTCGAAGCTTGCGATTTTTGTGCCGCTGTAACGCGCTCCCTTGTATGAGCCGAAATCATATTGCCTTACATCGGCAAAACTCATGGCGCTTAATACTCCCGTTCCGTTTGAAACCGCGCTTATGGTTTTATCATGCAGTATCACCGCAAAGCCGTCACTTGTCCAGCGCACGTCACATTCAATATGCTCATAGCCCCTATCCGCGGCAAGTTCAAATGCCGGGATTGTATTTTCCGGTGCATCCGCCGAGCAGCCCCGATGGGCTATTGTTCTCAGCTCCCTGTACGGCTCCTGTGCCGAGGGCGTGTAATCAAAGCGCACCGCGCTCTTTTTTGCAAGCTCTATGGGCAAATCCCCCGTATACGCCGATACTATGCGGTAACAGCCCGCAGGCAGATAAACCTCATTTCCCCTCCAGCCGGAATTATAGGTAAAGGAACGCAGACCGTCCTCACTGTAGTGTATGAACGCAAGGCGCATATCCGGATCCGTATGCACTACACAGGCCGGCGTGTAAAAATAATCGGTGCGTATGCGCAAATCCGTATCATACGGGTTTCCCTCATCATCTATTGAGCCCTGCTGCCACAATGGTCCGCAGCCCTTTGACATAAACGCCGCAAACTGCGCCCTCGTAATCGGAGCGTTAATTCTAAGCGTTGCGTCCTCAAAGCCGTTTAACAGCCCGTTCTCCACCGCCGCCGCCATATACGCGCGGTTTTGCGGCTCGATGTTTTCCCAGTCCGAAAATCGGTAAAGCACCGATGTATCAGCACCCGACACATTCATGCCTGTGCTGTTCATTACGGCTATAACCGCGTCATTCCTTGTGATATACACCTCCGGCTCGAAATATTCGCCGTAGTCGGGAATTACCCCGTATGCCTTGTTGATATTCACATAGGGTGCATACCATGAGTGTAGCTCGGCATCCGTATAGCAAAAGCCCTGCGCCGACGGAAGATCGTCGCCGTACAGATACGAGTATACCACCCTTGCCGCCTGGGCGCGGGTTGTGCTTTGTTCGGGATTGAAGCAGCCGTTTTCATCGCCGCCGAACCAACCCTTTACCGCCGCTTCAGTCACATATTCATTGTACCATGCGCTCTCGCTTACGTCCGCAAACGCCGCATTGACAGTTTTTATACCAAAAAATGTAAAAAGTATCCCTATAATGACAGCTGCTCCGGTCACTGTGACCGGAGCAGTGTTTTTAATTTTACAGCTCAACGATTGTTTCCACCTCAAGCAAAACATCCTTAGGAAGCCTTGCCACCTCGACGCAGGAGCGCGCCGGATACGGCTCGGTAAAATATTCGGCGTAAATCTCGTTAATTTTGCCGAAATCCTCCATATTCTTTATAAACACCGTTGTCTTAACCACATTATCTATTGATGCACCGGACGCTTCGATAAGGTTTTTGACATTGTCAAACGCCTGTCTTGCCTGTGCCTCAACACCCTCGGGAATTTCTCCCGTTGCCGGGTTAATGGGTATCTGTCCCGATGTAAAGAGAATATTCCCGGCGATTATCGCCTGTGAATAGGGTCCTATTGCCGCGGGGGCATTGTTTGTTTTAATTTCCTTCATAATTTATCATCCTTTCGTATCGTCATGAAAGACGAATTAAATAACATATTATTGAAACAATAATGAAAAATCCCACCATCATCGAATACATAACGCTCGTACTGCTTTGGGAAATCCATTCCGAACGCAGTGCCTCATAGGTAAGGGCAATCATGGCTGTTGCGCCGCAGACAATCATTATTGCCAAGGTCGTGGACGAGATAAGCCCGAACACACAGCCTATTATGCATATAAGCGTAAAGGGAACGGAGGTTAAAATCATTCTTTGCGAGAAGTTCCAAAATCCCGAACGCCGTTTGAAGATATAACGGTTAATCAGGTAGAACACTCCCGAATAAATCACAAAGAATACCACACCGCCCAGCGCGCCGCTCACTATTGTCATAAGCATCCACAAAAGCGAGCTTGCCTTGCCCGGATTTATCGTGATTATGGACATCATCAGTCCAAAGGGCGACCTTACAATCCCGGTCCTTAAAAAATACATACACAACCAGATAACCGCGCCCTGTATCATTGCCAGAAGCACTATTGACGCGCGGCTTATATAACGCGGATTGGTTACTGCGTTTACCGGCGCCTTTATTGTGTTTACAAAGCTCTGCCATATATCGTCCCATACGCCCGTATTGCCGTTTTTGGCTCTTGCCCGTTTTTTTGCCCGGTGCTTTTCCCATGCGTGCTTTATAGCGTTTTCGCGCTTTGTGTAGCCGGTATGATAGGTATTGCTTTGCTGATTTGTGTATTGATAACCAGTTTGCTCTTTGCCGCTCTCATTTGGCTGTCCCTGTGCCGCCTCACGTGCCCGCCTGTGCGCCTGCGCTTGGGGACAGCTGCATTTTTCGTCCTTTTCCAGCTCTTTGCCGCAGTATATACAGCTTCTCATATATAAACTACTCCTTTGTCAACTATATTGATTTACTATTACATATATTGTATAACTTATACTGCCGGCTGTCAATTATGTTAATGTAAACAAATTGTTAATTATTGACCGAATCTGCCAGATATGCATTGTATCTCCTTAAAAATTCGGCCTTTTCAACGGGTGTAACCTTGCGGACGCGGCGGTAAAGCTTATAAGTAACTCCGTTTATTGTGGTTTCGGCATCGAACTGCTCCTCATACGCCGCGGCAATGTCGCTGTAGAGCGAGAAGCTTTCCAAGGCCGTTTCAACAATCATCTGATTGGGGCTTACCGTCTGAAGCGGGTATGCGGCAAGTATATAGCTTGCATTGCAAAGCGGCGAAATATCAAGCTGAGGCGAGTCAAAATAAGGAATTGTCCGCGCAATATAGTCACCTCGGCTCGGTTTTATATTCAATGACGGCTCAAGATTTCTCAAAAGCTCATCGTTCATCGCGTCCGAATAAGCAAGCACTCCCAAATATTCGCCCTGTGCCACGCGTTCGTCAAGCATTGACTTTAGGCTTAAAAGCTCGCCTATATCATCGCGCTTTTGTGGGCGCAGGGAAAAGCTGTTTACAAGCGCCGGACGTTTTATCTCCTCAATGCTTCCGGGCTGCTTCCATGGCAGAAATATATTTATTGTCTGCAAAAGCGCCAAAATCAGCACCGCCGCAAGAAGCCTTTCTTTGGATATATAGCGTATGCACAAGGTGAGCAGCACAATTACCGCCGGAGCATACATGAGCATATGTCCCTGCCCGTGCAGCCGCGCTGCCGTAAAAATCAGATAGCACACCGCCGCCTGCACCCATGCAAATATCATTCCCCGTTCCTTCTTTTTTATAAATATGACAATCGAGTCGATTATCACAAACAAAAGAAGCAGCAGACCGAAATACCGAGTGAGCATATGCAGATTATCCCTCACCCTAAAATCCAAATTGCCCTGTCCGAATACGGAAACAAGCTGCGAAAGCACAAAGCCCTCAAAAAATCTTGCCAGCAGAGCCGCCATTGTACACAGGGTAATAACGGGTATATACCAGGGCTTTTTAAGCACTATCAAATCCGCCGCCATTGCGGTAAGAAAGGATACGGCAAAGAAAATATACCATGAATTCCACAGGGTCATAAGCGCCAAAAGCGCGCCCATTGCAATACCCTTCCACCATTTCGCTTTTCCGTAATACAGGCAAAAGCAACCCAGGCACATGACAAAGCCGCCTATCTCAGAAAAGCCGTTTAAGGTCAGATAAACCGGCATGGGGAGCATGAAAATCGTTATGCCCCAGGTGATTGCCGGAGCCTTGCCTATCTTTTTGGCAAGGCGGTATATAAGCCCGTAAGAGGGCAGTAAAGAGCAGTTTACAAGGCTTAGAATGTATACCGTATGCGATGCGCCGAAAAGGCGCATAAACAGTGCCGAGGGCAGTGCGCTTAGGTAATTGAAGCTTTGATTTATAATCGAATCGTATACGCTTTTCCACAGGGGCGAAACCCCTCCGCCCGCAATTTCCGCCGCCATATTATAGCCTATGGCGTTATCCCAGTAATATACCTCCCTTGACAGCCTTGTAAAAAGCACTGCCAAAAGATTAAAAAGGAGGATAAACAAAAGTACAAACAGCGTTTTTTTCGTGCGGGGACCAAGCTTTAGCCCGGTACGCTCTCTTATCTCATCCTCATCGGCAAGAATGGCTTTGTATTTCATATAAATCTCCTCCCTTCGTTTTTATTATTCAAACAATGATATAATTTCTTCATTGGTCAGACTTGCAAAGGCGTCCGGCGAAACCTTTATAATATCATCGGCAAGGGAACGCTTTGCGTCCTGAAGCCTTGTTATTTTTTCCTCGATTGAGTCCTTGGACACAAGACGTATAACCTGCACATCCCGCGTCTGACCTATTCGGTAGGCTCGGTCGCTTGCCTGATCCATTGCCGCCGGATTCCACCAGGGGTCGTAATGGATTACCGTATCCGCACCTATCAGATTAAGTCCGGTGCCGCCGGCTCTTAGGGATATTAAAAACACGCTTCTCTCGCCGCTGTTAAATCTGTCCGACATTTCAAGACGCTCATATGAGGGCGTCTTTCCGTCCAAATAAAAGCTCTTTATCCCCTTTTCGTTAAGGACGGAACGGATTATTTCAAGCATGGACGTGTACTGGGAAAATATCAGTATACGATGTCCCGAATCCATGGCGCTTGTTACCAGTTCGCAAAGCAGCTTCAGCTTTCCGCTTTCGCCGTTGTAATTCTCGTCAAATAGAGCCGGATGACAGCATATCTGCCTTAAACGCATCAAAAGCGTTAAAATCTGCATTTTTCCCTTTCCGCCCTCGCCCAAAAGCGACATTGTCTTAGAGCGCGCTATGGCAAGATAGGTCTGATACATCTTCCGCTGCTGCGGCACAAGCTCCGCATACATTGTGTACTCTAACTTTTCGGGCAGTTCCTCTAAAACGTCCTTTTTCATTCTTCTTAAAATAAATGGCTTTATTCTTGCGCGCAGCGACAACAGCGCGCTCTCACTGCCCTCTTTTACAATGGGTATCTCATATTCCTCGCGAAATTTGGCAAGCCCGTACAAATACCCGCTCATAATAAAATCAAATATGCTCCAAAGCTCTGTAAGCGAATTTTCTATGGGCGTACCGGTAAGGGCGAATTTATGCTCGGCATTTATTCTCTTTACACAGCGCGCGTTCATGGTTTTCGGATTTTTTATATACTGCGCCTCGTCTATGAAGCAGTAGGAAAAATCAAGCTTTTTATAGCGTTCTATATCCCGCCTTAAAATCGGGTAAGAGGTTATGACAAACTCGTAATCCGAAACCGTTTCTATAAGCCTTGCACGCTCATCGCGCACTCCGTCTATAATAAGAGCCGACGCATCTGGGGCAAAGCGCATTATTTCATTATACCAGTTATAAGTAAGCGCGCTGGGAACAACGATAAGCGCAGGCTTTTTTGGCTTTTCGCCATGAACAAAGGCTATAACCTGCAGCGTCTTTCCCAAGCCCATATCGTCCGCCAGTATTCCGCCAAAGCCCAAATCACTAAGCTGCTTTAACCACTTTACTCCGTCACGCTGATAAAAGCGCAGCACTCCCTCTAAATTTTCGGGAATTTTCGGCTCTATCGCGCGTATCTTCTCTATATAATCGACAAAGCTTTGATCCTTCCCCACATCGTCCAAAGCGTTTAAGTAAAGGGCGTGATATTTCGGAAGAAATTTGCGCCGCACCGAAAGCTCACTGTCCGAAAATTCCAGACGGTCTATCAGGTCAAGCATATACCGGGGCTTTGAATCGTCCAGGTCAAAAAAGCTTCCGTCCTTCATTCGGTAAAAGGTCTTTTTAAGACGTATGGCATTTAATATCCCCTGCATTTCCTCAAGGGGCAACTCCGTTGTGAAGTTTGTTTCCAAAAGGTCTGTTTCTGTGTTGTATCTGACCGCCGCGCTCACAGACACCTGCGCACTTTGACGGAAGCGGTCAAAGGTGTCTGTGGTAAGCACCCTTGCTCCGCGAGAAAGTCTCGGCAGCATTACTCTTAAAAAATTATATAGCTTTTCCTCGTCAAAGAGCCGAAACTCGCCGTTTCTTTCCTCAAAATCGGCAAAGAACGAAAGAATATTTTCCTCCGCCTCCCGGTCATGGAGAATTATTTTTTCATTATTCATATCAGGGTGGGGCAAACGGCAGGAAACGCTTCCGTACCTTGCCACAACAACCGCCTTTATTCCGTTGCCTACACTGTCGAAATACACTTCAAACAGCGGTTTTTCGTTTATGATAAGCTCGTCTATTCCGCGGGTTACCACACCATGTCTGCCCTTTAGGGCGGGCAGCACATGAGCCGCAAAAAGCGTTTTGTTTTCGCCCTTAAAGGAAATCTGTGTTCTTCCGTCCGAAAGCAGTGCATTGTAAATGGGAACAAAATACTCGCGCCATTCCTGTGAGGTATGATAAATTATCCCGTCATAGAGAAAATACGCTCCGTCGGGAGTGATGAGGTTTCCTCTTTCGCTTACCGACAGACATATTTCACCGTCATAAGCGTCCACATCCACAATTACATCCGGGTCCTCCTCCAAAATACGCACATCCGACATATTTATTCCGTCAAAAACCAGTGAAAAGCCGGTATTCTTCAAAAGCCCTAAAATGCGCTTGGCCGTAGAGGGTCCGAACTGCAGCTGATGCGCCTCATTCACATGGAAAAGCGAGTCTGCGCTTCGGTTTTCATAGGTTTCGGTCAGAATGTCCATTATCTCCGACTGGGGATAGGGAAATTCCGTAAGCCGGGGATTCAGCTTTGCTTTTGTGCCGAGGGACTGTGAATATTTATCCAGAACCGACCGGGTGTCATAATGCGCGCCCTGCATATCCGTTATATCAACGGACATGGCAAAAATCGGACACAGCGCGCGGGTGGGTGTAACATAGAGCGTAAAGCCCGCATAAAGCACACGCCGCTCCTCCTCGCGCCCTGCAAACTCGGTGCAAAGCCGCCCGGCAAGACGGTCATTCTCGTCCTTAAAATTCTCTCCCTCCTCAAGCTCCGTCTGCCGCTGCTTCATTGCCGCGACTATATGCTTGCAGGTTGAGCCCATGGTTTCAAAATACGGACAGGTGCAGAATTTATCCTTTATATGCTCCTCGTCAAAGCTGACCATAACATTATAAAGGCTCTCTCCGTCAACAACCGCTGTTATTAAATTGTCAGTACGCTTTTTTAAACGCACCCTGCCCTCCTTGAAATATTCCATACCTCTGCGGTAAATGGTGGAGGAGCAGGATTTTCTTATAAGTGAATCGGTTATCTTCATGCCCACATCTCCCATGCATTGCAATTCTCATAGGTTGTTATTACATCTTATTATTATATCACAGCTTTGCGAAATTTACAATATATTTAATGAGATAAAATGTTAACGGTTTTTGAGGTCTTGTCATACTCGACCGCAAAGCCCAATTTTTCAAGCACCGATGCCGGAATCATTGCGGTATCGCTGCTTACCGAAACCGCCGCTTCAAGCAAAATTTCCCCGCCGTTAAAAACGGCTTTGTCGGAGTTTGGTGAAAATAACAGCTCGTTATCTCCCTTTTTGGCAATTATGGTTTTTAAATTATTATCCCACTCCACAAAAAAGCCTATCTCTTCAAGCACTGCTCTTGCCGGTACAAGCAGTGCATTGTCCGAATTTGGCAGGTCAACCTCGGTATAAAGCTGTTTTCCGTTTACGAAAACTCTTATCTCGTCTATCGAGAAGGGATTTAATATTATGCCGAAGCGGTGAGCGTTTTCTCTTATATCTGACGCATTGCCCGCTGTTGCGGCAGCGCCCTTTTCCCAAAGAGCGCGATAAACCCCGGCATAGCCCTTTACGTCCTCCACGGTGGTTTGTAAAAATTCCTCCAAACGTTTCATGTTATCCGCGTCCGAATTATACACAAGCCTCGCAAGATAATTCCACGCCCCGTCAAGCTCTCCGTTTTTTCTTGCATACGCCGCAAAGGCGGACATGATATAATTGTCCAATTCCTCCTGCCCAAGCTCCGTATTCTCCAAAAGCTCCGGCAATGCCGAGAAAAATTCATAGGTCGAGTCTATCTGCGGATCGCGGTAGGTGCCTATATACATTCCCTGCTCGTTTACCGAATACAGCGTTGTGTAAGCGCCCTTTGAATGTCTTAAATAAGGCAGAGCAAAGAGATTATTTACAAGACGTTCGGTTACAATAAGCTGTCCGCTTCTGTCCGCACCGCATTCGTCAAGACCGCAGAATATAAAATTATAATTCACATCGGAGTCCGCAATAAGTGCTTCGTTGTCATAGGGACGGGGTATTTCATGGGAGGGTCCCTCATGCTCTGAATTGGGCAGTTTGTCAAAAAACGCCCTTGCACCCTTGTCATTTTCCTCTAAGCCCTCCCTGTCCCCGGCATATATGACCGAGGCGTTATAGCTGTTTTTAATAAGGCTCTGCACCCTGTTAAGCTCCGACAAGACCTCATCGGGATTATCCTCAAGCTTGTTTACCACATCGCGCAGGAATTTATAAAAGTCCAAGCCCTCCATATAGGAGTAATACGCCGCGCTGTCGCTAAATCGCGCCATCATGCGCCCAAGCATAAGCGAATAGGGCGAGGAATTGCTCTCAAACTGTGTACACAGCCTTCTTGCCTGTGAGGATATTTCCTTAGCGTCCTCAAATTTTGTTTCAAACAACAGTTCATACAGCACGTCATAGGTTATCCTTGCGTCCTCGTTTAAGGGATACCAGGAAAGCATATAGTATAATGCTTCCGGCGCGGCAAGCAGCTTTGTGTCATTGGTCAGATACCTCAGAGCCTTATTGCCCGCCTGCGCGGCAGAGCTTGTGCGGGTGGGAAGCTTTCCTATGAGATTGTCATACAATTCAAAATACAAAAGCTGTTTTGTGCTAAGCTGTGAAATATCCAGATATATCCGCGCTTTTCCTATGCCCTTACCGCTTGTTTCGCTGCTCAAGAACCTTACGCCGTTTATCCTCTCGTCCTTTACCTCATATTCCGGCTCGGCATAATTTGAAAGCTCTGCTCTTAACTCCTCCTTTGAGGACACATTAAGATAAGCGGCAAGGCTTTTGGCAAGTCCGCCGTCATCTGTTTTTTGGGGATTATTTGTTTTCTCAACCAATTCCCGTATTTCCTCTTCGCTCATAAGCTCCTTTTCCTGTTTAAGTCTTTTTTTAAGGGCTTCGCTTCGCACCTCGGAAAAGTTCGGCTCATTTACATTTGTAACAAGCGCGCTTTTTTCGGGTGAAAGCAGATAGGTCTTTACCGCGTTTTCAAGCTCTCCGCTGTTGATATGCCTATCAAGCTCCGTTAAATAATCCGCATAGTCAAAATATGCCATGGGGTCTGAGGTATACGCCCACAGCTGATTTAACGTTCCCAGCATTGAAACGCCTATATTGGAGGAGGAGCTGTTTTCCGTTGTCAGAAGCGCGTTTCGCTTTGCCGAAGCGGCAAAGGCGTCCGTCAGTTCCTTTGAAAAGCCCTTTTCGGCAATTTCCGAAAGCGCCGAATCAATTACGCTCTTAAAGGACAGCGCCCCAAATCTGCTTATATTCTGTGTTGAAAAAAGTATTGTCGGCTCTGTTGCATAGGCGTTTATGCTTACCGAAAAGCCCGCACCGGGAAGGGATTTCTTAACCGCCTCGCTCAGTCCCGACCCGTCTGATGCCAGTACGCCTGCCAGAAGCTGAAGCGCGAAATAATCCTCCCGGCTCTTTGCCGGGCAGGCAATGGCATAAATCACCGTTGCCTGCATGGGGTCGGTGCCGGGAATTGTATAAAGCCCTCTTGCAAGCCCCTCTACAGGCTCATATTCCTTATCCGAAAAATCTGCCGTTTTTCTATCGTATTGGGAAAAATATTCGTCCGCAAGCTTCAAATATTCCTTATAATCCGCCTTGCCGTAAAGGGTGATGAGCGCATTTGAGGGAATATAGTATTCCTTGTGGTAGTCCTTAAGCTCCTCATAGCTGAGAAGCGGAATAACCTCAGGGTCGCCGCCGGCTGTCTGTGAGCCGGTGCTTCGGGGGTAAAGTGTGCTTAAAGTATTAAAATATGCCCGCGAAAAGGGCGTAAAACTTCCCTTCATCTCACTGTAAACAGTGCCGTTTAAGGTCAGCTCCCCATTCGCGTCAGCAAGCTCATACCGCCACGCTTCTCTGTCAAAAATGCTTTTATCCTCGGTTATGAGAGGATGAAACACTCCGTCAAGGTAATAATCCGCAAGCTTTAAAAGCTGTGCGTCCGATACGGAGGAGCAGGGGTATGAGGTGGCGTTCATATAGGTATGGGCGTTCATGTAGGTGTTTACCGTCTGTGAACTTAGAGTAAACATCAAATCCGCCGGATATTTTTTCGAGCCGCCAAGCGCCGTATGCTCGAATATATGGGAAACCCCGGTATCGTTGGCAGGGGTTTTAAAGGCAATGTCAAAGGTGCGGTTTGTATCATCGTTGGACACGAAAAGAAACCGGCCGCCGGTTTTTTCATGCTCAAAGAGCACAATCTCGGCATTATAAACAGAGCTTTCCCGTCTTTGAACGGTCTTAAATCCGCACACACCCTCCCCGACCGAGGGCAGCTCGGACACTGCCATTGCCGCCGGACAAAGCGGTATAAATACCGCAAGCAAAACAAAAATACTTGTTATTCTTTTTTTCATTCTTGTGACCATTAACTCCTTTCACAAAAGCCGTTTGAGAGAAATGCTCTAAGCAGGTCGTGTTTTTCGGCGGGCGAGACTATACTTTGTGTATGCGAGTCCGACGAAAGACGCGAGATGCGACGAGCATTTCTTTCAAACTTTACTTCCACACATACAAACATTCAGTAACATACTGCTCCAAAAGTGTCCATTCATCGCCCATACCCCGCTTTATATCAAGGTCTATCTCAGGTATGCGCACAAGCATTTTTATAAGCAGCGGTTCGTCAAACCTTCTTGCCGACTCAATATATTTTCTTGCAATAAATGATCCGGTACCTATGGCTTTTGCAATACTGTCCGCACTCTCGCCCTGCATAAGCTTTGTCTTTAAAAGCTTTGAAGCGTTTGAGTAAATGAGATAGAGAATTGGAAAGGCACTTTCGTTTCTTGTTTTTAAATCGGCGAGTATTTCCATGGCCTTTGAAGCGTCATGCTCCATTATTCCGTTTGTCAGCTCAAAGGCACTTACGTTAATTCCCTTGGAAACCACGCGGTCAATATCTGTTTTGGTTATTTCATTACCGCAGTAATCAAACAGCTTTTCAAGCTCGTTTACCAAATTCATCATGCCCTCGTCACAGCGGCTCACAAGATATGCCGCAAGGCTTTTATCAAGCTTTTTCCCCGCCTTAAGCGCTCTGCCGGTGACATAGGTCACAAGCTCGCTCTCGTCACGATAGCAAAATTCCACCGCTATGCCGTTTTTTACCGCCGTTTTATACAGTACGCTTCTTTTATCCACGCTGTCCTCGCAAAAAATCACCACAGTATCCTCTGCTGTTCTTTGAAGCTTTTCCTGCCAAAACGCCTTTGTTTCCTCGTTGGGACCGTTTTTTATTTTAAAAATATTGCTGTTTTTTATAACCACAAGCCGCCTTGGCGCCATCATGGGAAAGCTTTCCCAAACATCGTCAAGCTCCGACAGGGGAGCTGCCCCGTCAACGGTTATATGGTTAAAATCCTCAAAGCCGTTATCAGGTATCTTATCAAGAACTGCCTTTATATAGTGTTCCTTAAGATACGTTTCCTCTCCGTAGAAAATATACAGCCTTTCAAATACGTCCTCCTGTATCTGACGTTTAAGCTTCGGCAACTCAGTATTTTTCTTTTTGGCAAAGGCCATCAGTCCACAACCTCCATCTCCTTAAGCTCTATATCCCCGAACAATCTCGGCTTCCAGTCGAGAGAGGATTTTTTAACCCGATCAAATATCAGTCCCGGCCAGACCGCGTCCGCGTCAAACACGCTGCCCAGCTCGTCCGACTCGTACATTGCCATAAGCACCTTATACTCGCCGCCGCTTAACGGCTCAACGTCCATTTCAAAATCCCGCTCATAGGTTTTGCCCTTTGTGCAGCTCATAAAGTCCGGACACACCGCGGTTGCAATGGGGCTTTGGTCAAAGTTATGTATCATCATTCTCAAGGACAGCTTTTCTATGTCCTCATTGGCGCGAAAGCGCAGTCTAAAGCGCACTTTTTCACCGTCATTGTAAACACAGCCCTCGTTTCCCAGTACCTCTAAGCTTTCCATAAACACCTTATCGGTCATAAAGTCCGGACGGCGGCGTTCTTTAAAGTCATAAAGCCTTTGCTTATTCATTTTGGCATTGTTTAAATACAGCGAGATAGCGCCCTCGGTTTCTCCGTCATAAATCACCCTGCCCTTGCTCAAAACAACACCGCGGCTGCAAAGACGGCGGATTGTGTTCATGTTATGGCTTACATAAATAATCGTTCTGCCCGAACGTGCCACATCAAGCATTTTATCTATACATTTTTTCTGAAAAGCCATATCCCCGACGGCAAGCACCTCGTCCATTATCATTATTTCATTATCCAGATGCGCCGCCACAGAAAAGGCAAGCTTTACAAACATTCCCGAGGAATAGCGCTTTACCGGCGTGTCGATAAACTTTTCACATTCGCTGAATTCCACAATTTCGTCAAGCTTTTTATCAACCTCGCGCCGTTTCATACCCAACAGCGCACCGTTTAAATACACGTTCTCCCTGCCGGTAAGCTCCGGGTGAAAGCCCGTCCCCACCTCAAGCATGCTTGCAACTCTGCCCTTTATATAAATCTCGCCCGCCGTAGGAGCCGTAACCCGGGACAAAAGCTTTAGAAGCGTTGATTTGCCCGCTCCGTTCGTACCCACAAGACCAAGGGTTTCACCTTTTTTAATTTCAAGAGAAACATCGTCAAGGGCAAGGAATTTTTCGTTCTTTTTATATGCTTTTGAGCCGATTTTGGAGTTGGGATCCTCTTTGCCCCGCACTCTTGCCCACCAGCTTTGCAAATCGCCCTGAAGCGTTCCGCCGCCTATTGTGCCCAGTCGGTACTGCTTTGTTACATGGTCTATTTTAATTACCGTATCGCTCAACTTTTTATCCCCCTTATCATACAGTGTCCATAAAGGTTTTCTCTATTCTCGAAAACAGTATTATTCCGAAAAATACAACCACCGCGGTAAACGCCGCGCTCATGCACCACCATTTTATCTCCGGCTGTCCGCAGCCCAAAAAGGCATAGCGGAAATTGTTTACAATGGGAGCCATGGGGTTTAGCATTATTATTTTTCTCAAAAAATCTGGCACCTGAGAAAGCGGGTAAACTATGGGAGTTGCATACATCCAAAGCTGCACCCCAAATCCCACAAGCACCGATAAATCCCTGTACTTTGTGGTAAGAGAGGATATAATAATTCCTATTCCAAGACCCAAAAGCGCCATATTCAAAACCATGAGCGGCACTGTCAAAATCCATGCGTTCGGATGCACCGCCTCACCGCGTCCGAAGGTAAAATATACCATGAGAATGAGCATCAGGCAAAGCTGTATGCAAAAGGACAAAAGCGAATATATCACCGTTGTAATGGGCGATATAAGCCGCGGAAAATACACCTTTCCGAACAGGTAGGCGTTTGAGGTGAAAGTAGACGCCGTTGCCGTTAGGCATGACGAGAAGTAAGACCATGCGGTATTTCCCGCCATGTAAAACAGAAACTGCGGAACTCCGTCCGTAGAAATTTTTGCAATCTGTCCGAACACCACCGTAAACATGGACGAGGTCATAAGCGGTGTTATCAAAAACCATATGGGACCCAGTATGGTCTGCTTATACGCGCTTGTAAAATTGCGCTTTAAAAACATACGAATAAGATCTCTGTATTCAAGAATTTCTTTTAAATTTATATCAAGCCAGCCCGTTTTGGGCTTTATAACGGTTGTCCATTCTTCTTTCATAATCAGCCTCCCTGAAATATCAATGCTTTGCCAAGCTCGGCAAAATCGCTCATGTCCAGCTTATCCAACGGATATGCTTCCTTTTTCGGCACCTCAATATCGGTATAATCGGAAATTTCTATAACCGCACTTCCCTTTTCGGTGCCGTTTAAGGCAAAGCGCGAAACGTTTATTGTATCCTTTTGGGGCGTTATCGACGCGGTATATTCTATTTCCGCGTCCGAATTGCCTAAAATTTCACTCTTTACGCTTATCTCTCCGCTTCTTTCCTCCTCGGAGCCGGTTTCATTCCTTGAAAGCTCCAGTACCTTTATGTCCGCAAGAGTAATCTTTAGCTTTTCATTTGCAAAAAGCGGCTCCTGTGCATGGAAGCGGTTTCCCTCACAGGAATATTCTAAATTAAGCTTTGCGGATTTTGTTTCGTAATCAAATGATGCGCTATAGTTATCCAAGAGCCTTGCCGACTTTGAGCCGTCTATTAAAATATCGGTTCCGCCCCCGTCAGTGAAGTTTATCCTTGTATGGATTTTTACAATATGTGAATTTCTTTGAAGCATCGAAATTGTTACGGTTTCGTCGGTATTTAATGTGTCTATTTCCTCAAGCAGCGTATCGAGTACCGAGGAATCAATATCAATTCCCCACAGCTTTTTTATAAGCGCTGAGCCTCCCCCGTCAGACTGCGAGCTTTTTACAAGGCGCACAATTTCTTTCATTCCGTTTTTAAAGCTCTGCGAATTTACGCTAAGCAGCACCTCGCCCTTTTCGGAGCCTTTTTTAAGGCTTGCTTCATTAAGCATATTTGAAATGCAAAGATAAAGCTCATGGGTATCAACGCCGGTGCTTTCCTTTAAAATGTCCAAAGACAGGCTCATTTTATCGCTTACCCGAAAGGGCAAAACCCTTGACGCAAGACTGTTATTATACGCCTCGCCGAAGTTTTCCGTAGGCAGAGTGAAGTACACGTCCATAAGCTCCGGCAGGCATATTCCCGTTTCCTGCTCCTGTATATAGCCCTCAAAGGCTATTTTATCATATGTTCCCGAAGCATAAAGCTGCGGCGTTGTTTTATTGTAGAGGGCGGTTATATCAGCCGTTTTATCCCCCGCCGACAGATTTATATGAGTAGTGTTGCTGTCCCTGATGCTTCTGTAACGGGGATACACTGAAGAAACGGTTTCCTGTTCCCCCTCTATTTCCTTTACGGTCTTTGCAAGCATTGACGAAACATAGATTTTCGGAGCAAAGCGCATCATGATAAGGTCTATATTAAACACGACAAGCACAATTACAACCGCACACGCGCTCAGTATTCCCAAAAGCTCCGGCAAGAAATTCTTTTTATTTTTTTCCATATTAAATCCTTTCCAAGCCCAAACAAAGCCGGGCATATATATTTAAGACAAAAACACGGTGCAAAGC
The DNA here is from genome assembly GCA_029226975.1 of Clostridiales bacterium. Classification (GTDB taxonomy): domain Bacteria; phylum Bacillota; class Clostridia; order UBA1381; family UBA1381; genus Ornithomonoglobus_A. The sequence continues at coordinate 32,511 of JAQXZB010000006.1, forward strand.
CCCAGCCCTACACCGTAACCCTATTTATATGTATTTACTGTATTATACCATATTCTTACGATAAAATCAAGAGTGGATATACATAATTTTCACCTAAAATCCAAAACGGATGCCGGAGCATCCGTTTCAGACCGTCGACAAATTGGTCAGACCGTGCGGGATTTTAAATCAAACACAAAAATATAATCTCCTAATATTACCAAAGGCATTCCATCGAGGAATGCCTTTGGTATGCACTTTCCGCGAAAATAAACTCTACCGTACCCGCGTACGCCTACGAGTTCATTTTCGCGAAATCTGACTCAATTTCTCGCAGTCTGCTTTCTTTAATTATTTTACCAATGTTTCAACATAAGCCTTGATTTTGTCGCACTTCGCATTTTTAAAGAACAAATCCTTAAACTGCGCGCCCGCAACGGCTCCCTTTACAAGCTCAGGATCAAGGTTTGGCAGAATGTCAAGCAAATCTCTGTGAGTTACCTTCTTTACCTCGTTTAAAATCTTTGCGTTTCTCTGCTCGGGAACTGCTCTCTCCTTCGGGTATCCGCCGCCCCATTCCTCTACGAACAGCTTCTCGAATACATACTGCAAATTAAGCTCAGCGCCCCAGCCCCAGCCCTTTGCAAAAGGCATTGCTATACAGTTTCCGTTGTTTACCTGGGTAAACTGGTAAGCGTCCGTCGGGTCAACAACATGTCCGCACAGAACTCCGGGGAATGCGTTGCAGGCAAGACATGCACCCTCGCCGGTTCCGCAGCCTGTAATTACAAGGTCTGCCGCTCCCGAATTTAACAGTATTGCCGCAAGAATACCTATCTGAACATATGTAAGCTGTGCCTCGTCCTCGGCGGTATACATACCGTAGTTGTATACCTCATGTCCCAAAGGCTCAACAACCTTTCTTAAGGTCTGTTCGATAACAGCGTTCTTTGCTGCCTGGCTGTTTTCGTTAATTAAAGCGATTTTCATTTTAAATTACCTCCAAAAAATTTATACATATGTATTATAACATAGTTTTTCCCTATTTTCAACCGTTTTTACATTTATTTTTCATCTCTGTCCTTTGTAACGTCAAATCCGCGCATAATTTCCTTTCTGCGCTTTGACGCATACTGCGCATAGTAGCGGTGGGTCACGTCAATATTCTTGTGTCCCATAAGCTCCGCCACCATTTTTATATCCACTCCGTCGGCGATCATGTTGCAGGCAAAGGTTCTTCTAAGAGCATGGGGGCGGGTTTTGTCGGGATGCTCGATTCCTACCGTCATGCAGTATTTTTTTAATACCTTTTCCACACCCTGAGCGCTCATGCGCTTTCCCTGGCGGTTTATGAAGAATGCCTTGGGATCCTTTAAATTTTCCATTTCCCTTCTGTGCTGCCAGTAAGAAAACATTTCATTTTCAACCTGCACCGGCATAAAAATCTCCTGTTGGTCGCCGCCCTTTCTGGTTACCACAAAGGAGGAGGTATCAAAGCATATATCGTCAACATCTATATTTATAAGCTCGCTCACACGACAGCCCGTACCCAAATACGCGGTAAAAAGCGCAATATCCCTTTGCTTTCTGCGCTCATACTCCGTCAAATCGCGCCCGGTATAGTATTTTTCGCCGTTGTAGATAACATCCAAAAGCCTTACCGTTTCCTGTGAGGTAAGGGGCTTTTTTATTTTCTGATGCAGCTTTTTAAAATCAAGCTTTTCTGTTACGTTTTGCGAGATTAAATCGTTTTTGTAAAGATACGAAAACAGTCCCCGTATGCCGGAAAGCTTGCGGTTAATTCCGAAAGCGCTGTTTTTGCGTATTCGGCGCACCGTCTTGCCGGTCGGCGATACGGACTCGGTTTCATATTCCTGTAAATATGCCATAAAGGAGGTGAGATCTCTTAAGGTTACCTGCTCCATGTGCTTGGGCGTAAAATCCTCCGTATTTTCAATATCCCTGAATTTAAACCGCTTTAAATATTCAAAAAAAGTTTTAATATCGATACTGTAGCCTATTTGGGTGTTTATGCTCTCGCCCGTATAGGCAATTTCTATGTAATCATATACAAAATCGGGAAGCCTTGACAAAAACTCCCGAAGCATGGTGCGCTTGCTCATACCGTCCTCCCCGTAAAAAAGCTTCTTTTTGGAAATTATACTATATTTTCCGACAAATTTCAACCCCCGATTCGGATAAATACCTTAAAAAAACATCGGTTTGATATTGCTTTTGCGGACATTTTATGATATAATAAAGCAAATTACAGTAAATTTCCGAAACGGGAATTTCAATCGGTACGGCTAAGGAAAGGAAGATAGTTATGATACTCAAATCAGACGGAGCATCGGGCGATGTATTTATATCCAATTCCGTAGTGGCACAGGTTGCCGGCGCTGTTGCGTCAAAATGCTACGGAGTTGTCGGCATGGCTTCAAGAAGCAGAAAGGACGGCTTTGTAAGCCTGCTTAAAAATGATACCATGACCAAGGGCATAAATATAAACGTTGAGGACAGCGGAGTTTCGGTAGAACTTCACATTATTGTTGAATACGGCGTGAATATAAATACGGTCTGCAAAAGCATTGTAAACCGTGTGCGCTACACAATCGAGAATACTCTCGGTCTTAAGGTAAATAAGGTTTTGGTGCGCGTAGAGGGTGTAAGAGTAGACGAACAGGAGCAGATATGATCAATACATTAGACGGTATGACCTTTGCACGGATGATTATATCCGGGGCAAACAATTTATATAACAACAAACAAACGGTTGACGAGCTTAACGTATTTCCCGTTCCCGACGGTGACACCGGAACGAATATGTCCCTTACGGTTACGGCAATGTCCGCGGAGCTTGAGAATAAGGCAGCTACGTCGCTTGCCAAGACAGCGGAGGTTATGTCCTTTTCCACTCTTCGGGGCGCAAGGGGCAATTCCGGCGTTATATTGTCGCAGTTTTTTAGGGGCATTTCCAAATACCTAAAGGGCAAGGACGAGTGCGATGCGGCTGAATTTGCCGCCGCCCTTGAGGCAGGCTCCGCCGCCGCTTACAAGGCTGTTATGAAGCCTACCGAGGGAACTATTTTGACCGTTGCAAGAGAAGCCGCCACCGGCGCGTCTTTGCAGGCTCAGACAAGCTCCGATATAGAGGAGGTTTTGGGCGCGGCGGTTGAAAGAGGAAACAAGGCTCTTAAGAGAACCACACAGCAGCTTCCCGCCCTTTCACAGGCGGGAGTGGTAGACGCAGGCGGACAGGGCTGGATGTTCGTTCTTGAGGGTGCGCTTTACTTTTTACAAAACGGCAAGCCCGTTATAAAAGAAGCGTCCGAGGAGCCGCAGCTTCAAAAACCCAAGGCGGCTCAGACAAGCGTTGACACAAAGGATATAAAATTCAAATACTGCACAGAATTTATAATAGAAAAACACACACCCGGCGAAAGCGTTGACGCCTTTAAAAGCGCCATTTCGCCAAAGGGTGACTGTATGCTGGTTATAGATGACGAGGATGTTGTTAAGGTACATATCCATTCAAACCATCCCGGCTTCGTAATCGAGGAGGCTATAAAGTTAGGCGAGCTTATAAACCTTAAAATAGATAACATGAAGCATCAGCACAAAAGCATTATTGACAAGGGTCAAAAAAAGCCCGCAAAGGCCCCCAAGGAAAAGAAGCCCGTTGAAATAAAGAAATACGGCTTTGCGGCGGTAAGTGCCGGAAAAGGCTTTTCCAATATTTTAAAGGATATGGGCATAGAGAAAATAATCGAGGGCGGTCAGACGATGAACCCCTCCACCGACGATATTTTAAGGGCAATAAAGCGCATTAAGGCACAGACCGTTTTTGTTTTCCCCAACAACAAAAACATAATCATGGCGGCACAGCAGGCAGCACAGCTTGCCAATGATAAAAGGGTAATCGTTATTCCCTCAAAATCCGTACCCCAGTGCATAAGCGCAATGCTTGCATTTAACGAGAAAAAAGAGCCGGAGGCAAACGAGAAAGCAATGTCAAGGGCAATATCAAGGGTAAGCTCCGGACAGGTAACCTATGCGGTACGCGATACGGAGCTTGACGGAGTTGAAATTAAAAAGGACGATATACTGGGCATAAAGGAATCGGATATAGAGCTTGTCGGTCATAACCCCTCCGATGTCTTAGAGGAGCTTACAGCTTCAATGGTTGACGAGGACAGCGAGTTTATAACGATATACTACGGCCGCGACATCAAAAAGCCCGAAGCGGCGGCAGTGGCGGCAAAGCTTGAGGCAAAGTATGCCGATGAGGAAATCGAGGTTTCCTTAAAGAAAGGCGGACAGCCGGTATATTACTATGTTGTAAGCGTGGAATAAATGGATAAGGATATTCGCTATCTTAAAGGAGTCGGAGAAAAGCGGGCGGAGCTTTTTAACAAAAAGGGCATATACACCGTTTCCGACCTCCTTTACTTCTTCCCCCGCACCCACGAGGACAGAAGTGAATTTAAAAAAATTGCAGACTGCGCGCCCGGAGAAACGGTATGTCTTGACATTACCGTTTTTTCACCTGTCAGGGAAAGCCGCATAAAGGGTAAAAGAATAATATCGAGCATGGTGGCTTGTGATGATTCCGGGTCTGTTTCGGTTATATGGTACAATAACAAATATGTAAAAAACCAGTTTCATACAAATGAGCACTATATCCTCTACGGCAAGATTGATGAGGGACGCTATCATAAAAAGGAAATGATAAATCCCATTGCCGAAAGAAAGGATAAACAGCGCTTTACCGGAATGATTGTTCCCATCTATCCTCTTACCGAAGGTCTTACCCAGAAGCTTGTGCAGTCGGCAATGGAGCAGGCAATAAAGGAATACGGGAATATCAGCGAGTACATTCCCGATGATATACGCGAAAAATACAAGCTGGCGCAGATAAATTACGCCATGAAAAATATACACTTTCCCGAAAGCTTTGAAAGCTATACAATAGCAAGACGGCGGTTTGTGTTTGAGGAGCTTTTGACTCTTTGGCTTGCCCTTTCCCAAAGGAAAGCGTCCTCTAAAGCAGCGGCGGCGCCGGTGTTTGAAAACGCCGCCGGGATACGGGAATTTACAAATTCTCTGCCCTTTCCCTTAACGGGTGCGCAAAAGCGCGTAATAAACGAAATATGCACCGACACAAAAAGCGGCCGCGCAATGAATCGCTTAGTTCAGGGTGATGTGGGCAGCGGAAAAACGGCGGTTGCGGCGGCGGCAATTTACCTTGCCGTAAAAAACGGCGCACAGGCGGCAATGATGGCTCCCACAGAAATCCTTGCCGCACAGCATAAAGAAAGCATGGACGAATTTTTTAAGGATTTTGGAATAAATACGGTCTTGCTCACCGGCAGCATGAAGGCTGCCGAGAAAAGAGAAGCGCTTTTGCAGATTGCCGACGGCAGAGCGAATGTGGTCATAGGAACTCACGCTCTTATTGAGGACAGAGTTGAATTTAAGTCCCTCGCCCTTGCCGTAACCGATGAGCAGCACCGTTTCGGGGTCGGGCAAAGAGCCAAGCTTTCGGCAAAGGGCGACGGCGTGCATATACTGATAATGTCGGCAACCCCAATACCTCGAACACTTGCGCTTATTCTCTACGGTGATTTGGACGTTTCGATAATCGATGAGCTTCCTCCGGGAAGAAAGCCGGTAAAAACCTATGCCGTAGGCGAAAAAATGCGAAAGCGGGTTTATGGCTTTGTGGAAAAGAATGTGAGTGAAGGCTCACAGGTATATATCGTATGTCCTCTGATTGAGGAAACCGAAGCAAGCGATTTAAAAAACGCGGCGGAGCTTTCTCAAAAAATACAGCAAAGCTTTCCAAAGCTTTGCGTCGGGCTTATTCACGGCAGAATGAAGCCCAAGGAAAAGGACGCGGTAATGAGCAGCTTTGCAAAAGGGGAGATTGACATTCTCGTTTCCACAACGGTAATCGAGGTGGGCGTAAATGTTCCCAATGCAAATCTCATGGTAATAGAAAACGCCGAACGTTTCGGTCTTTCGCAGCTGCATCAGCTGCGGGGCAGAGTGGGCAGAGGAAACAAGCAGGCAAGCTGTATTCTTATCGCTCACGGAAACAGCGAGGTGACAAAAAAGCGCATGGAAACCATGTGCATATCAAACGACGGATTTTATATAAGCGAACAGGATTTAAAGCTTAGAGGTCCCGGAGATTTCTTCGGCACAAGACAGCATGGGCTTCCGGAAATGAAGATTGCAAACCTGTTTTCCGATACGGATATACTGCTTGACGTGCAAAAGGCGGCGGCGGATATACTGACCCAAGACCCCCGCCTTGAGAGCAAAAAATACGAGCCTATAAAAAAACGCTGCGAAAGTCTTATACCGCCGGATATTGTTTTAAACTAAAAATTAGAAAAGATTTTTGCCTCACCGACATTACAGAAAGGAGCCAATTTATGAAAAAGCTTGCGTCATTTTTTCTTTCACTTGCGCTTTTGTCCACAGCGGCATACGCTGCGGATTTAAGCGACTGGGCGCAGGAGGAATTTTCTCTTGCGGGAGTGAATAATCTCATTCCCTACAGTCTTATGACCGAGGATTTGGGCGGGGATATTACCCGGGAGGAACTGTGCGAGGTCATTATGCGTGCCTACACCTCCATTACAAACGAGGAATATATACGGGCATATTCGCCCTTTGAGGATACGGACAACGAAGCTGTTGTTGCGGCATACGCTTTGGGAATAACTGAGGGTACCTCGGACACAACCTTTTCCCCCGCGGCGGGAGTAAGTCGTCAGGCAATGACAAAAATGCTTGTAAGCGCCCTTTGCGCCGCGGGCTGTCCCGTATACATGACAGATGATGAGTCAATCATAAGCGGCTATGAGGACAGGTCCCAAATGGCGGACTGGGCTGTGGATTACATAAAAACCGCCATCAGCACAGGCATCGTTTACGGCACCTCCGACAACCGTTTCTCGCCCCTGTCGCCGGTGACAAGAGAACAGGCACTCATTATTGCGGTGAGAATGCTTGACACCTACGGAACGGCCAAGGACGGAAGTGTTCCCGTTATCGAAACGCCCGAGGACGATGAGGTCAAAGACGGTGATGTAACCATAAGCTGGAGCGGTATTAACGAAGCAAACGATTACAGACTTATCATAAAATCCGATGATAAGCTTTTAAAGGCGTTTGACTTAGGCGGCGCATCCTCCTTTACCCTTTCCAAATCGGAACTTGGCAGCGGCAGCTACAGTGCGTATGTGCTTGCCAATACCGGTGAAAGCGAGGTATATTCCCTGCCGGTTGACTTTACAATACAGGGTCAAACCTCTGTAGAGCCTAACGCAAACCTTACCCGCGCTCAGAAATTTGAAAGAATTTTCGGCAGTGCGGACAATACCTATAAAACGCCCGAGGAGGCAAGGAAGCACATTGTTGCGGTTGAGGTACCCGTATGGAAAATGAAATCCGACGGCAGTAAATACCAATCCTCTCTGACCCTTGAGGTAAACGAAATTCTCGCCGGGGAGGTCAAGGCTATTTTTGAGGAAATATTCAATGACAGCTCCCAATTCCCCATATACGAGGGCGGCGGATATTCCTGGCGCATGACCAACGCCACCGCCCGCAGTGAACATTCCTACGGCACCTGCATAGACCTAAACGTCAACGAGAATTATCAGATAAAGAACGGAAAAATACTTTGCGGAAGCCTGTGGAAGCCCTATGAAAATCCCTATTCCTTCCCCGAGGACGGAATAGTGGTCCGCACCTTTGCCAAATACGGCTGGGCATGGGGCGGAAACGCATGGCGCTCCAGCAATGACTATATGCATTTTAGCTATCTTGGATATTGAGGTGATTTTTAATGCTTAATACAAAAAAAGATTTTACGGCACTGCTTTTTAAGCTTATTGATCCGCTTAAGGACAAGTACAGCAAAAAACACGCATTTCTTGATGTGGGCAGCCACCGTACCTGGTACGATGAGCAGGCGGCAAGAATGGAGGCCTTCGCCCGTCCCCTTTGGGGACTGGTCCCCTTCTGGACAGGGGGACAGGAAAACTCCGATTTTGAAAAAATATATACAGACGGTATAGCAAACGGCACAAATCCCCAAAGCGGCGAATACTGGGGCTTTTGCCGGGACAACGATCAGCGGTTTGTGGAAATGGCGGCAATTGCCTACGGGCTGCTTTTGTGTCCCCAAAAGCTGTGGGAGCCTCTTTCCCCCGCTCAAAGAGAAAATCTGTCACTTTGGCTGTATTCGATAAATGTCCACAGGGTAGGCGACAATAACTGGAGATTCTTTAGAGTGCTTGTAAATTCCGCCTTAAAAAAGCTGGGTCAAAAATACGACAGTGAAAAAACCGAGGAGGACTTTGCAAAAATCGAGTCATGCTACCTCGGCGAGGGCTGGTACAAGGACGGGCCTGAGGGTCAAAGGGATTATTATATATCCTTCGCCTATCATTTTTACGGGCTTATTTACGCTCATACAATGGCGGACGAGGATGCAAAGCGGTGCAAAATATTTAAAGAACGCGCCGAGGTCTTTGCAAAGACCTTTATTTATTGGTTTGCCGATACCGGCGAGGCTGTTCCCTACGGCCGTTCCCTTACCTACCGATTTGCACAGGTGGCATTTTGGAGCGCTTGTCTGCTTGCGGATGTAAAGCCTTTTAGTGTCCCTGTTATAAAGGGAATTATTGTGCGGCATTTGGAAAGCTGGTTTGGGGACAATAAAATTTTCGATAACGGAAATGTACTGACTGTAGGATATAAATACAATCAGCTTACCATGGCGGAAAATTACAATGCGCCCGGCTCACCCTACTGGGGACTTAAGGTTTTTGCCTTTCTTGCTTTAGATGATAATCATGAGTTTTGGACGGCACGCGCGGCAAAGCTTCCGCTTTTGGAGGATTTAAAAATGATTAAACCGGCACAAATGCTTGCCGCCCGCTACCGAGGAAGCGTTACCATATATCCCGCCGGAATGCAGAATGATTTTTCCTGCGGTCAAATACCTGCAAAATACACAAAGTTTGCATATTCTACGCTTTTTGGCTTTAGTGTCCCCAAAGGGAACGTAAGCCTTAGTGAAGCGGCGTGTGACAGCACTCTTGCTTTTGAACTGGACGGGCTTATCATGACAAGACTGCACAGCAAAAGCTTTGTTTTAAATGAGGATAGTCTTACGATATACTGGTCGCCCTTTACGGGAATAGAGGTTGAAACGAAAATCGTACCCAAGGAATACGGGCATATAAGAAAGCACAAGGTTATTTCCGATTATGAATGTAAAGCATATGACTGCGGCTTTGCGGTTTCCTGCACTGACAGCGCAAAATGCACTCATAAGGCGGACAGCACAAGCGCCTGTGCCGAAAATGTCAACTCAAAATGCACCGTACAGTCGGATACCGGCAGCGGCGAGATAATAAACGCCGTACCTAACACGAATTTAGTGTCCCCGAAAACGGTTATTCCGGCAATAAAATATTTGATAAAAAAAGGAACGAATATATTTACAACTTATATCTACGAGGTTTAGAAAATGGGAATTATAAATATACTGCCCTCCGAAATATCCAATAAAATTGCGGCGGGCGAGGTGGTGGAGCGTCCGGCAAGCGTTGTAAAGGAGCTTGTGGAAAACTCCATAGACGCGGGCGCAACCGTTATCACGATTGAAATAAAAAAAGGCGGCACCCAATATATACGCGTCAGCGACAACGGCTGCGGCATGAGCGCGCAGGACGCGGCAATATGCTTTTTGCGCCATGCCACAAGCAAAATCCACGATGAAAATGACTTAGACGCGATTTATACACTGGGTTTTCGCGGCGAAGCGCTCTCAAGCATCGGCGCGGTAAGCGAGGTATCGCTTTACACCAAGCGCGAGGACAGCGACGGAATATGCGTCACCTGCAAGGGCGGCGAAATCCTTTCCTCCGAGGAGGCGGGAATACCCAACGGCACAACCGTTGTTGCCGAAAATCTGTTCTTCAACACCCCTGCGCGGGCAAAATTTTTAAAGAAGGATCAAACCGAGGCGGGCTATATAACCGACATTGTAACCCGCTGTATTTTCGCTCACCCGGAAATCTCCTTCAGGCTCATTATAAACGGCAAGGACACACTTCACAGCCCCGGCGACAACAGTCTTGAAAGCTGTGTATACACCGTCTACGGCAAGGATTATGCAAAGGGCATTTTGGAGGTTTGCTATGAGGAGGGCGCTGTCAAAATAAGCGGAGTTATCGGCAAGGGTACGCTTTCGCGCCCCAACCGCAATTACCAAAGCTTTTTCGTAAACAAGAGATATATAAAAAGCGCAATGCTAACCAAGGCTCTTGAGGAGGCTTATAAAAATCAGATTATGATAGGCAAGCATCCCATGTCCGTTTTAAACATCGAGATAAACCCGGAGCTTATCGACATAAACGTACACCCCACAAAGTTAGAGGTAAAATTTTCCGATGACAGGCAGATTTATCAATGCCTTTACTATGCGGTCAAAAATACCCTCTATGAAATCCCCAATGTTCCGCAGATTGAGCGGACAAAGGAGGAGCCGCAGTTTTTGGGAATACCCATAAAGGACTTAAAAAAGCCCCAAAGCGCCTTTGAACGGGATAAAAGCACAGCAAAAACACCGACCTTTGACCAAGTAATAAAAGAACGGGATAAAAGCGCGCCAAAGCCTCCGGTATTTAACGAGGCAACAAAACGACCCGATGCCCCTGCGGTAAAAACGCCGGACTTTGACGAGGTTATAAAGCCCAAAGTTCAGGGCGTAACGCCGCAGCTTCCGGAATTTATGACGGCGACAAATTTGTTTTTTTCGGACGTAGCGGACATTTCAGAGCCACAGCCCCAAAAAACCGAGGAAAAACCCGCCGAGGAGGAATATATCGAGCCGTATTTTAAAATTATCGGTCAGCTCTTTAACTCCTATATCATCGCCCAAAACGACAGCGAAATGCTGCTTATCGACCAGCACGCCGCCCATGAGCGGTTAAAATACGAGGAGCTTTTGGAGGAAATGCAAAACACGAGCATCATGTCACAGATTTTGATTGAGCCGGAAACGGTGCGCCTTTCTCCCGTTGAGATGGCGGCATATATCCAAAACCGCGATACCATAAACGCTTTAGGCTTTGACAGCGAGGAATTCGGCGACGATACCGTCATTGTAAGAAGCGTGCCGGGCGATTTGGAGCCGGGCGAGGTAGAGGGACTTATGATTGAGCTTGTGACCCAATGTGCGTCTTTAAAGAATGAACTGATAAGCCAAAGGAACGAACGGCTTACCTATACGATTGCCTGCAAGGCGGCGGTCAAGGCAAATACGGCAATGAGCCAAGGCGAGATGGAAACCCTTGTGCGACGTGTACTGCGCCTTAAAAATATCAACACCTGCCCCCACGGCAGACCTATAATTATTACAATGACAAAAAAGGAAATAGAAAAGGAGTTTAAGCGAATTGTCTGAAATACCCCTTATAGTTATTGCCGGCCCCACCGCCTGCGGTAAAACGGCCCTTTCCTTGGGACTGGGCCTGGACGCGGAGCTTATCGGCGCGGACAGTATGCAGATATACAAGTACATGGACATCGGCACCGCAAAGCCCACCCCGAAAGAGCGAAGCATGGCAGTGCATCATCTTATTGATTTTGTCGAGCCGACAGCCGAATTTTCCGTTGCCGACTATTGCGCTCTTGCCCATGATGTCATCGCGGACATAACCGCCCGCGGCAAGCTTGCGGTCATGGTCGGAGGAACGGGGCTTTATATAAACAGCGTGGTAAACGATGTGGATTTTACCGAGGTAAAAACCGACTATGAACTAAGAGAATACTATACGGAGCTTGCACGCCGGGAGGGAAACGAGCGCCTTATCGAAATTCTTTCGGAGTTTGACCCAAAAAGCGCAAAAAAACTTCACCCCAACAACGTCAAAAGGGTTGTGCGCGCCATTGAGTTTTACAAAACCACCGGCATACCCATTTCCGAACACCAGGAGAAAACAAAGCTTAAAAAAAGCCGCTATTATCCGATAATGCTCATGCCCGATTGGGATAGGGAAATATTATATGACAGGATAAACAAGCGCGTTGATATAATGCTTGACGAGGGGCTTGTCGATGAGGTTAAAAGGCTTCGGGACATGGGCTGCACACGAAGCTTAAATTCAATGCAGGGCATAGGCTACAAGGAAATATTCGATTATTTGGAGGGCAAATGCACCCTTAAAGAGGCGGCAGAGCAGATAAAGCAGGCTTCCCGCAATTACGCAAAGCGTCAGCTCACCTGGTTTAGGCGTGATGAACGCATAATCCGCCTTAATCCCGAACCGAACATGGCAGACAGGGCGCGGGAAATTATCGAACGTGAATTGGAAAGTTTAAATGGCAGAGCAAATTTTTAAACTGCTTGCCCTCAGCGCGCGGACAAACTTGTCTGCACGTTGGCATACTGCGAAAAATTGAGTCGGATTTTGATTTAAAATCCCGCACGGTCCAACCAATTGTCAACGCTCTGAAACGGAAAAGCAGGTTTTTAAGCTGCTTTTTTATGCGGTTGTTTATTCTTAACAAAATATACAAAATTTATTCATGCATTATCAATCTTTTAATGCTATAATTATTCAGAAATTGTATACAAGGAGGTACGGATTATGATTGAAGTCAGCGGACTGACCAAAAAATACGGCAGTCACACCGCAGTAAATAATCTTTCCTTTTCCATTGAGGAGGGACATATTTACGGCTTCCTCGGCCCAAACGGCGCCGGGAAATCCACAACAATGAACATCATCACCGGTTGTCTGGCGGCAACCTCCGGGCAGGTCAAAATTGACGGCTTTGACATTTTTGACTCACCCGTAGAAGCAAAAAAGCGCATAGGGTATCTTCCCGAACAGCCGCCGCTGTACCCGGACATGACACCGGAGGAGTATCTGCTTTTCGTGGCGGAAGCAAAGGGCGTTAAGGACGCAAAGGCACAGGTTTTTGACGTAATGGAAAAAACTCAGATTACGGACGTTTCCAAACGGCTTATAAAGAACCTGTCAAAGGGCTATAAACAGCGCGTTGGCATCGCGCAGGCGCTCATAGGCGACCCGTCCGCGATTATCCTGGATGAGCCTACAGTCGGTCTTGACCCTAATCAGATAATCGAAATACGTTCGCTTATAAGCGAGCTGGGCAAAAAACACACAATTGTGCTTTCAAGCCATATACTTTCCGAGGTGCAGGCGGTATGCGACAGAGTAATGATTATTTCAAAGGGTAACCTTGTCGCAAACGATACCCCCGAAAAGCTTGAAGCCCTCTTTGCCGGCAGAAGCACTCTTGGCATCTGCGCAAAATGCTCTGCAAATCAGGCAAAAGAAATTCTTTCGGAAATTGACGGAGCAAGCGGCGTAAGCTGCCGCGATACAGGCGGACTTGCCATTGCGTCGGTTGATTTTTCACCGGAGGAGCCGATTGCGGAGAAGGTATTTTTTGCCTTTGCCGACAAGCGCATACCGATTTTGAGCATGAACACCGAACGCGCAAGCTTAGAGGACATCTTTATTGAGCTGACCGGCTCGGACGATACGGTGCCGGAAGAGGAAAATAACACGGAAAGCGAGGAAAACACATTATGAAGGCTATTATAAAGCGTGAGCTGCACTCGCTGCTTACGGGTGTGAGCGGATATATATTCTGCGGCTTTATTCTGCTGTTTGCCGGAATTTACATGACGGTTATAAACCTCAAATCCGGCTCGGCAAATTTTGAATATGTTCTGGGCAACATGGCGTTTATTTTCCTTGTTGCCATTCCCATACTTACAATGCGCTCCTTCTCGGAGGAGAGAAGACAAAAGACCGATACGCTTTTATATTCCCTGCCTGTGAGCATGACGAAAATCGTTTTGGGCAAGTATATTGCGATATTGATATTCCTTGCCCTTCCCATTGTAATCATCGGCTTGTATCCGCTGATACTGAGCTTCTTCGGCAAGGTTTATCTTCCCGCAAGCTACGGTGCGCTTTTGGGATTTTGGTTTTTGGGCGGCGCTTTGGGTGCGATAGGTCTGTTCATATCGTCACTGACGGAAAATCAAGCGGTTTCGGCGGTTGTATGCCTTATCGTACTGCTTGTTAATTATTTCCTTTCGTCCATTGCATCTTATGTTTCGTCATCGGCGCAGGCGTCATCTGTGGCGTTTATCGTTTCATTTGTCATTATCGGCGCGCTTTTGTATTTTATGACAAAAAACCCGGTTCTTTCCGGCGGTGTTGTCATAGCCGGAGCGGCGGCGGCAATAATTATAAACGTTATTTCCCCCGCTTCGATAGAGGGACTGTTCCCGAAAATTTTAGGCAAGCTTTCTCTTTTTGACCGCTTCTTCGTTTTCCCCAACGGTGAATTCAGTCTGTCAAGCCTGATTTACTTTGCGGTTGTGGCTGCGGTATTTATATTCTTTACTGTGCAGTCAATGGAGAAAAGGAGGTGGAGCTGATGAAGCTTAAGGATAAATTCAATAAGTGGTTTGGCACAAAGGACTTTAAGCTTGGCGGCTACAGTGCCGCGGCGGCAGTTATCGTTGCGGCCATAGGCGTGGCGGTTGTTATGATGACAGACGCTCTGCCCTCAAGCTATACTTCCTTTGATATGTCGGGAAAAAATCTTTACAGTATTTCCAATGAAACGAAAAACATCGTAAAGGGACTGGACAAGGAGGTAAATATTTATCTGATTGCCCGCGAGTCGGACAAGGATACCATAACCGACCGTATGCTGCAAAAATATGCGTCATTGAGCGGAAATATCAAGTATTCCGTTCAGGACCCGGCTAAAAATCCGAATTTCACCAAGCAGTATACCGATGAAAAGGTTTCGCAAAACAGTGTAATCGTAGTCTGCGGCGATAAGAGCCGGTATATAAGCAGCAGCGATATTTACAACACCCAATACAACAGCGACTATTCCCAGACAACGGAGTTTGACGGTGAAAACTGCGTAACAAGCGCAATAACCTATGTTACAAGCGATGATACGCCAAAGCTTTATACCCTCTCCGGTCACGGCGAGGCGGCTTTGGATTCAAGCTTTAAGAGCCTTACCGAGGACAAGAACATAGAAAGCGCGGACTTAACCCTCATAGACAAAGACGCCGTTCCCGAGGACGCGGACTTTGTTCTCATAAACGAGCCCCAATCCGATCTGTCCGAACAGGAGGTTTCGCTGCTTAAGCAATACGGCGAAAAGGGCGGAAATATAATTGTTGTTTCGGGATATATTCAAAAAACGCTCCCCAACCTCAACACCCTGCTTAACGCATACGGCTGTGAGCTTGAAGCGGATATGATAATCGAGGGCGACCGCACAAAGTGCATCCAGGGCTACAACTATTATCTTGTTCCCTCCATAAGTTCCCACGACATAACCTCGCCCCTTATAGACGAAAACTATTTCGTGCTTGCGCCTTTGTCGGTAAACATCAAGCATACAGACGGCTCGGACGCGAGTGTTACGGATATTCTAAAAACCTCCGACAAGGCGTATGTAAAGGCTGATGCCGCAAATGCCCAGTCCCTTGAAAAGGCTGACGGCGACAAGAGCGGACAGTACACCGTAGGCGTTGTGTCAACAAAGGGAAGCTCTGACAAGGAATCAAAGCTGCTTCTTGTAAGCGCGTCACAGTTCTTGACAGGGCAGTCAAACATGATAGTTTCCGGCGGAAACGGCGATTTGTTCTTAAACGCCCTAAGCTGGATGAGCGGAAGAGAGGAAGGCATAGCTATTCATGCCAAATCATTAAGCTCCGAGAAGCTTACTATTCCCGACACCGCATCGGGTACTTTAGGCTTTGTGGTTATCTTCCTTATTCCGGCAGCGGTTATCGCATTGGGCGCATATGTGCTTGTAAAGAGAAAAAGAAGATAAAAGGAGGGATTTAATATGTCAAGAGGTAAAAAGCTGGGTATTCTGCTTGTGGTGATGGTTGTTGCATTCGCCGCCTTCTTCGGGGCAAGGAAGCTTGCCGAAAGAGCCGAGGACGCGGACAAAACAAGCGTTATGAATATCGCGGCAAAGGATATAACAGGACTTAAATGGACCTACGAGGGCGAAACAATCACTCTCGTTAAGGCGGACGGAAAATGGAGCTGTGAAGGTGACAGTGAATTTGTCGTAAATGACAGCAAAGCACAGGAGCTTGCCGAAACGGTGGCAAATCTAAAGGCGGCGCAGGTAATCTCCAAGGAGGAACAAAGCGGCAGCTACGGACTGGACGAGCCGACCTCGGAAATAGTTGTTTCCACCGCCACCGCCGACACAACCTATTCGCTGGGTGACTTAAACGATACCACCAACGAATATTATCTTAAGGTAACGGGCAGTGAAAACGTTTTCATGGTACCCCAAAGCTTCGGCTCTGCCTTCGAGCTGAGCCGCGACGCGGTTGAGGCAACGCCCACACCCGCTCCCACAGACACCCCGGCACCGACAGAATCGGCAGAGTCCCAAGCCTCCGCCGAGCCGGAAGCAACCCCGACACCGGAGCAAAGCGAATAAATAAAATATAGATTTTTGTCAAAAAAATCCCGCTGTTATAATTCCCAATAACAGCGGGATTTTTACGGCAATGTCACAGCATCCAGTCAAGCACATACTGTATATACTCGTCCCAAAATGCCCACGAATGTGCGCCCGGAGACTCCCGGTATGTATAGTCATAGTCCAGTTCCTCAAACTTTGCCTTTAATTTGAGGTTATCCTCATAAAGAAAATCCTCCGTTCCCACACCCATGAATATTCTGGGCTTTAAGGGATTGGTGTTTTGCTTTTCGGCAAGGTAGAACAGATTTTCCTCCTTGGGTACTTCAAGCTCCTCTCCCACAATAGGAATTGCGGTATCACGAAACAAGGTCTTTAACTCGTTTTCAATATCCGCAACGGAGGACAGCCCCGCCGCGGCGCAAAAACGCTCACATTCCTTTAATCCGATTTTCAGCGCCCCGTAACCGCCCATTGACAGCCCAGCAATAAAGTTATCCTCCCGCTTGTCCGATACGTTGAAAAACTCCGTAATGATTTTGGGAAGCTCCTTTGCGATATATGTATAGTATTTACTTCCGTATTTCATGTCAGTATAGAAGCTTTTCGCGCCGAAGGGCATAACCACGCATATGCCGCGCTCCTGGGCATATCGTTCTATGGAAGTACGTCTTAACCATATTGTATGGTCATCACTTAATCCGTGCAAAAGATACAGACATTTGTATTTTTTATCGTCCGCACCGCCCTTTATGCCTATTTCGCCGTCCGCGCTTTTTTGGGGCATTACAACGTAAACCTCCGTCTGCATACCCAATGCTTCACTGAAAATATGTAATTGAACAAAAGCCATTTTTTCTCCTCCGATTCATTTCTTTTACTACAATATACCACAAAAGCGTCCCTATGTCAAGGACGCTTTCGCGAAAGAATTTTCGGTTTTATTCGTTCTTCTTTATAATTCTGAATGTATTGCCGGTAAAAATTATCATCTCACCGTCATCGGTAAACATTAACTGTCCCTTAATTCCGGGAACACCGTCCCGTACAGCTATGTCGGCTGCCTCTATTCCAACCTTTTCCGCACCGGAAAGATTGTATTTCTCTATGTCACCGTTAATCGTCAATTTGTAAATAAAGTCATTATATAATGCACAAGAGTGGGCTGTACGCCAACCATCTATTATTCTATTATCATTTCCTACCAGATCATTGACATAAAAATAAGCTGCATAATTATAATCGTCAGTACAACGCGTTTCATAATACAATACATCATTCAGATAATATACATTTCCTGCTTTGCTTAATGATATACTGCTTATTTCTTTTCCCGACTCTGCGTCATATATATATTTCTCACTCACAAGTCTGTCATTTGGAAGAGACGCACAAAAACGTGATACATGCTCTGCACCTTGCATAATTCGTTCAAGCTTCCCGTCTGTAATCGTATAAAAGAAATACTTTCGGGGCTGCTTCAGATAAACCGTCAAAATCATTCTGCTTCTTTCGCAATCGTAAAATGCCTGTTCCAGCTCACAGCCGTTCATATAAATATTATCACTGTCGCTTTCCGGGTCATCTTCATCGGACATACGCTTAATTTCGTCATTAACATTTATAAGCGTTTCCTCCTCGCCGGTGTCAATATTAAGCTTTTTGATATTGGTTTGCTTATCCGCATAGTAAATATCTCTGCCGCTTAAAGTATAATACGGCCGTTCAAATAATGCATTCTTACTGTCACTTCCCATCATATCCACCGTTGCAATGGAATCGATATAATAGGGCTTTGGTGTGGGAGTCGGTTCGGGAGTAGGTTCTTCGGTAGGCTCCGGTGTCGGCTCTGCAGTAGGCTTTGCTGTCGGCTCTGCAGTAGGCTTTGCTGTCGGCTTAGCTGTCGGTTTAGCTGTCGGCTTTGCAGTCGGTTTTGCGGTTGCGGCGACCGTAGTCCGGGGCTGCTGTGCAGTCACCGGGGTGTCGGCAACCTTATTATCATTTCCGTAACGGAACGCTCTGCACAAAAGTGCGGCCGCTTCCGCTCTTGTCAGCGTAGCCTGTCCGCGGAAGGTATTGTCCTCAAAGCCGTCTATCAAGCCCTTCTCAACAGCTACGGCAACGTATTTTTTCAGGTCGTTGGATATTGAATTGGCATCCGTAAACTGATTTAAATATGAATAATCCACATTGCTTATGTCATAACCTTTAAGCTTTACCATGCTGACCGTTACGTCCTCCCTTGCCGCCGCCTGGTTGGGCTTAAAGGAGCCGTCTGAATAAGATGCAAGATAATTTGCCGCTGCGTTTACATAGGTATTCGCCCAATGTCCGCGCATATCCTTAAAGTATATGATATCATCATCAGGCACTAACCCCGCGGCAAGCACCATAATCTTTGCCCATTCGGCGCGCGTTACTATACTGCCAGGCTTAAAAGAGCCGTCATCATAACCCTCGATAACACCCTTATCCACAAGCTCCGCAATCTCGCCGAAAGCCCAGTGATCCTTCGGCACGTCCCAAAAGCTTTGCGAATAGCTATTAGTTTCAGCCGCAAAAGCCGCCGTACCCATGAGCATTGCAATTGTTAATAGAATTGACGTTAGTTTTTTCATTTTCGTTCTTCCTTTCCGAATTTATTTTACTTAAATATCAATTACAAGCTGCTTTAATCAGCCTGTATATATACTGTGTTTGTATTTCCGTCCCATGTCACCTCAGCACCGAAGGCTTCCGAAACCGCACGAACCGGAACCATTGTATTGCCGCGATACAGTACCGGTGCCACATCCAATTCCACGGTTTTCGTATTTTCCGGAATGTTTATATCCAAAACCCTCATATACGGATAGGTTATTCTAATATAAATTTCTTTATTATTATCCGAAGCGGTAACAGAAAGCCTTTCGCCATCCCATGTAACGGTTTTTCCCAAAGTTTCAAACATTGCCCGCATAGGAATCATAAGCCTGTCATTTATCATTATCGGATTTTGCTCAAATTCCATTTTTGTTCCGTTAAATATTACCGAAGCATTACTCTCGCTTATCGTCCTGTATCGGAAATAAGGATTAGTCAGGAAGTCGCCGAATACAGATGTAACCGTCTGCGACTGTATTTGCTGTGATGTCCAGTCATACCATATACCGTTATCACATAATGTAAGTGTAATTTCGCCTTTCATACGCACTGTGCCTATTGATTCGGTATCCCAGTCTTCATCATATGCCGCATAAACCTTATTACCGCTTACTGACGCATTATTTATTTCTATATCAAACTGACCTTTTCTGAAAACAAAAGAAGCTGTATTCGAGTTAACGCTTGTAATATCAACAACAGCACCGTCATTGCTGCTCCAAAGGCATTTGTAGCATGAATAATCAATCTCTTCCGCCGATGCAAAAACCGATGTCAAGCCCAGCATCAGCGTGATTACCAGCAAAATTGATGTGAGTTTTTTCATTTTCGTTCTTCCTTTCCCGATTTTATCCGCCGCAAGGTCAAGCCCCTGCGGTTTTTATAATATATACTTATCCGCTGCCCTTATATCCTAATTAAAATAATTATCCTATTGACCGAGCTTTAACGCTCTGCACAACAGCGCCGCCGCTTCTGCCCTCGTTACCGGATTACGGGGCTTAAACGAGCCGTCGTCATAGCCGTTTACAATACCCTCCTTTACCGCTCCGGCAATATACGCGGGTTGTCCTATATCTTTGCTGTCGCTAAATTGTTGGATAATCGACACATCCGAGGAAGCATATCCTTTGAATTTAGCAAGACTTACCGCAACCTCCTCTCTCGTTGCCGCGTCATCGGGACGATACATTGTAGCCTCATTTTTCATCTCCGGTGCCAAATAGTCTTTTACCGATACCATATAAAGCGCCGCCCAATGCCGCTTGCTCATATCGCCGCTGTTTTCCAAAGCAAGATGTATATACTTGGCTTCGGGTACATTCCCTGCCGTAAACAGCATTTTTGCCCATTCTGCTCTTGATACAGCACCGTACGGGTCAAAGGAGCCGTTATCATAGCCCTCGATAATACCCCTGTTCACAAGCTCCGCAATCTCGCCGAAAGCCCAGTGCTCCTTCGGCACGTCCCAAAAGCTTTGCGAATAGCTCTCCGTTTCAGCCGCAAAAGCCACCGTACTCATAAGCATTGCGATTGTTAATAGAATTGATGTTAGTTTTTTCATTTTTGTTCTTCCTTTCCGAATATAATTTATGCATTGTTCATACTTGTATATATTATAATATCACATTTATTTCCGTTTGTCAATATACCTAACATTAAAAGTTATGTATATTGACATACTTATAATATATAATTAAAGCAAAAAGAGGTATTGCAATATGATACATGAACGAATTAAAATGCTGCGGGAACAGTACAATTACAGTCAGGCAGACTTAGCGAAGAAGCTTGGTATTGCCAGAACCAGTGTGCTGGCATGGGAGAATGAAACCTCCGTACCGTCAATGAAGCATATTATTGAAATGTCGAAGCTGTTTCGCGTAACCACCGATTATCTTCTTGAAGTGGATACAAAACGCACCATATGCCTTGACGGTCTTTCCGATGAGGAGATAAATTTAATATGCGCTATGCTCAATTATTTCGACAAGCACTAAAAAAGGAGAGCCATCGGCTCTCCGCAAATTTACGATCTGTAATCACCGTTTATTTTTACATAATCATAGGTTAAATCACAGCCCCATGCCTTGGCGCTTGCCTTGCCTATGTTGAGGTTTATGTTTATGAATATTTCGTCGGCGCTTAAAATCTCTGACGCTTTATCCTCGTCAAAGGGTATGCCCGCGCCGTTTCGGCATACGGGAAGCACTCCGAATTTTGATGAGAGGTCAACGTCCGTTTTATCTATGTCAAATTCCGCGTCCGCGTAGCCTATGGCGCACAGAATACGTCCCCAGTTGGCATCCTCGCCGAACATTGCGCATTTTAACAGTGATGAGCCGATAACGCTCTTTGCAACCGTTATTGCCGTATCAAGGTCGGGTGCGCCCGCGCAGGTACATTCCAGAAGCTTTGACGCTCCCTCTCCGTCCTTGGCAAGCATTTTTGTCATTTCGCTCATAACGATATAGAGCGCCTTTTTAAACACCTCATAATCGCCGCCCTCTGCTTCGATAGGAGGATTTTCTGCCATGCCGTTTGCCATTACGCACACCATATCGTTTGTTGAGGTGTCACCGTCCACGCTCAGGCAGTTATATGTAACCTTTGTTATTTCCCCAAGGGCTTTTTTTAGCATTTGGGCGCTTATATCCGCGTCTGTCGTGATAAAATTAAGGGTTGTTGCCATATTCGGGTGAATCATGCCGCTGCCCTTTGCCATGCCACCCATGCGGCAGACTCTGCCGCCTAAGGAAAATTCAACGGCAACCTCCTTTTTTACTGTATCTGTTGTCATAATGGCATTTGCCGCGCTGCCGTTGCCCTCATAATTAAGCCCTGCCGCAAGGGCGTCTATGCTTTCTTCGATAGGCTCGATGGGCAGTATCTGACCGATAACGCCGGTTGACGCTACGATAACCTCCTCAGGCTTTATCCCTGCCGCTTCGGCTGCCAAAACGCACATTCTCCTTGCCTTTTCGATACCGTCTATATTGCAGGTATTGGCGTTTTTCGAGTTTGCTATGACCGCTCTTGCGTGATTTTGGGTCTTTTCAAGATTTTCCTTTGTGACCGTTATGGGCGCGCCCTTTACCTTGTTTTGGGTATAGACCGCCGCCGCGTTGCAGAGTGTATCGCTTAAAACCATGCACAGGTCATTTTTGTTTTTATCGGGGTTTAAGCCGCAGTTTAAGCCATTGGCTTTAAAGCCCTTTGCGGCGCATACGCCGCCGTCTGTATATTTATAGCCCTCGTAATTTTTCATTTCGCTTCTCCTCGTAAATAAAATTGCAAAGTGATTATATCTCTTTGCAGATTATACCACTTTGCAATTATAATGTCAATATATTTTACTCAAAAGCATATTGGATCTTTCAATAAATTTAGTCATCTGCTCCGGCGTTAAGGGGCTGTGGCTTATTCTTGCCAAATCATATATTTGGTCAATCACAATACCCGCGTCCTCATCGTTCAGATTGTCAAGCTTCTTTACAAGCTCGTTTTCGGAGTTTATGACAAGGGTAAATTCATCCTTGAACATTCCTGCCATGCCCGCCATCTGCGCGCCGTAGGAACGGTACATATCCTTCATACGTCTTGATTCCTCGCTCAAAAGCAGTATTGCCGGGGCGGGGGTGTCCTTTAGCGCCTTGACTTCAAGCTTTAATGCCTCGTCATTTATTCTTGCCTTGAATTTTTCTTCAAGCTTCTTATCTCTTTCCTCGTCCTTTGCGCCCGCATCCTCCTCCTGGGAAAGCACAGAGTCAATTCTTTTAAACTTCACCTCGGAGTTCTTCATTTCCATAAAGGATATAAAATGCGTATCCATCATGGACAGCAGCTCAACCGCATCAAGACCCTTGTCCTTAAACATCTTTACATACTGGGACTGCATCTTAGGATCATTTACATAGTAAACCTCTTTTTTGTCCTTGCCCTCCAAATACTCGTCAAGGGTCATGTACTTGCCGTCGGTGGTCTTGTAGAGAATTACGTCCTTTACCTTATCATAGAACTTGTCATCTCTTAAACAGCCGTACTTGATGAAAATATCAATATCATCCCAATACTTCTCGTAATTTTCTCTTTCATTCTTAAACAGACTGCAAAGCTTGTCGGCAACCTTTTTGGTAATATGCGCCGAAATCTTCTTTACATATCCGTCATTTTGCAAAAAGCTTCTGGACACGTTAAGGGGAAGATCCGGGCAGTCGATAACACCCTTTAAAAGCATCAGAAATTCCGGGATTACTTCCTTTACGTTATCCGCAACGAACACCTGATTATTATAGAGCTTTATCTGTCCCTCCTGAGCCGCAAACTCGTGGTTAATCTTGGGGAAATAGAGTATTCCCTTTAGGTTAAACGGGAAATCGACGTTTAAGTGAATCCAAAACAGCGGCTCGTTAAAGTCCATAAACACATTTGTGTAAAATTCCTTGTATTCCTCGTCCGTACACTCCGAGGGCTTCTTCATCCACAGGGGATTGGTGTTGTTTACGGGCTTGGGAGCTTCCTCTTCCTCGTCCTTTTTTTCGTCCGTCTTTTCCTTTGCTACCTCCAAATATACCTCTGTGGGCAGGAATGAGCAGTATTTGTTAAGAATTTCTCTTATGCGCATTTCCTCCAGAAATTCCTTGCTGTCCTCGGCGATATAGAGGGTTATCTCCGTACCGCGCTTATCCCTTGTTCCCTCGGACATATCAAATTCCATACTTCCGTCACATTCCCAGCGCGCCGCCTTTGCGCCCTCAACATAAGAAAGCGAGTCGATAACAACCTTATCGGCAACCATGAACGCACTGTAAAATCCCAAACCGAAGTGACCTATAATCTGTGAGCCCTTGTCCTCCTCGTCCTTGTACTTTGCCAAAAAGTCGTTTGCACCCGAAAATGCTATCTGATTTATATACTTGTCAATTTCCTCGGCACTCATGCCTATACCGTTATCGCTAACGGTCAGAGTTCCCTTTTCCTTGTCAAGCTTTACGGTTACTCTGTAACCCTCCTCATCAGCCGGCGCCTCGCCTATGCCGGCAAGCTTTTTAAGCTTTGTAACCGCGTCACAGCCGTTTGAAACCAACTCTCTTAAAAAAATATCCTTATCGGAATAAAGCCATTTCTTTATAATAGGAAAAAGGTTTTCCGAATCTACTGAAATATTACCCTTTGCCATGTTAATCATTCCTTTCAAAAACTTATCATAAATATATAATAATACTCTTTTTGCAAAAAGTCAAGAGTAAATTAGCACTCAACGGCTGTGAGTGCTAACAATTTACATTTTATTCATAATTTATACATATCCCAGCAAGCCTCTTACGCTTACCTCGCCGGAGCTTACGGCGTTAATTTTACCGTCCGTTTCAACGAGAATACAGCCGTTATCGTCAATGCCCACGCAATTTCCGACCTTTTCGGCTCTGTTTACAATAATGCGCACAGTCCTGCCTATATTGATACAGCGGCTGCGGTATTCATCGATAAAGCTTGAAATGCCGTTTTTAATAAATCCGTCATAAATATCCTCAAACTCCTCCATAACGCGGCGCACAATGGGCGCACGACAGTGTTTTTCCCCGGTTTCAATAAAGAGCGAGGTTGCCTTATCCGAAAGCTCCGGGGGGAATGAGGGAGTATTTACATTTATGCCTATACCGCACATAACATAGTTTACTGCGTCAATCTCGGCGGAAAGCTCCGTTAAAATCCCGCAGACCTTTTTTTTATTCATCACTATATCGTTGGGGTATTTTATCATGGCAGAGTCCGAAATGGCTCTGCACACCGCAAGCCCCGCCGCAAGGGTAATCTGTGAAATGCACTGCGGCGTTATATCGGGCTTTAGCAAAACCGACATCCATATTCCCTCGCCGCCCGGTGAGCTCCACGCTCTGCCCAGTCTGCCCTTGCCGCCGGTCTGAATATCGGCAATAAAGAGCGTTCCGTCCGGCATATCGCAATGCCGCTTGGCAAGATTGTTGGTGGAGTCGGTTTCATCGCGGTATACGATATTTTGGGCGATAAAGCGGGTATTTAACCCGTCCTTTATTTCATTGGGGCTTAAAATATCGCTTGCCGAGAGCATATAACCGCGGTTTGTCACAGAGGTTATGTTATAGCCCTCTTCCTTTAAGCGCTTAATATGCTTCCAGACAGCGTTTCTTGAAATACCGAGAGCTTCGCTGATTTTTTCGCCGGAGGTATAGCCCTCGGCGGATTTTAATATATCGAGAATTTTTGTTTTCATTTTAATCCTTTGAAAAACCCGAACCGGGCTTTCGCCTTGTCCGGGTTTTTACTGTCAGTGAATATCCGCAAGGGATATGATGTTTACGTTGTCCGTAGTGTAACGCTCCTCCATTACGTCAACAAGCGCGCCCACAGTGTCAAGGCTCGTCATAAGCGAGATTGAACATTCTATGGCGGTACGTCTTATCTTGAAGCCGTCGGAGTTTACGTCATTGCCCTTTTTGGGAATGTCGATAATCAAATCAACAACTCCGCTTCTTATAATATCGAGGACATTGGGTACTCCCTCGGAAATCTTCTTTACCGTCTGTACGGGTATATCGTTTTGCTCCAAAAGCTTTGCCGTACCGCTTGTTGCGATAAAGCCGCAGCCGCAAGCGGCAAATCTCTTGGCAATGGGCAGGAAGTTCTCCTTATCCAAATCCCTTACGGTAACGAGTATGGTTGAGCCGGGCTTGGGAATTGTTGTTCCGGCAGCCACAAAGCCCTTGTACATAGCCTCAAGATAGGTTTTGCCCACACCCAAAACCTCGCCTGTTGACCTCATTTCAGGTCCTAAGGAAACCTCTACCATGGGAAGCTTTTCCGTTGAGAATACGGGAACCTTTATGGCAACGGTATTGGTCTTTGGCGCAATGCCCGTTGAATAGCCCATATCCTTTAAGGTTTCACCAAGCATTATCCTTGTTGCAATGTCTATTACCGGCACATTGGTAACCTTTGTGATATAAGGAACGGTACGGCTCGAACGGGGGTTTACCTCGATAATATACAGCTCGCCCTTAAACTCGATAAACTGAATGTTTATCATACCGATAACCTTAAGCTCTATTGCAATTCTGTAGGTTACGTCCTTAATCTTTTCGATAATATCGTCCGAAACGTGCTGAGGCGGATAAATCGAGATACTGTCGCCGCTGTGTACGCCGGCTCTCTCCAAATGCTCCATTATACCCGGAATAAGCACATCACTGCCGTCGCATATAGCGTCAACCTCCAGCTCTCTGCCGCCCAAATAACGGTCGATAAGCACCGGGTTGTGCTTGTCCTTTTGGAATGCGTCCGTAAGGTAGCGAACCAGGTCAACCTCGTTTCTTGTAATCTCCATGCCCTGACCGCCCAAAACATACGAAGGACGCACAAGCAGCGGATATTCCAGCTTGTTTGCTTCCTCAATGCCTTCCTTGACGCTCCATACAGCCTTGCCCTTGGGGCGCTTTATATCAAGCTTTTCAAGCATTTCGTCAAACTTTTCTCTGTCCTCCGCCTCGTCTATATACTTAGGCTGAGTTCCCAAAACCGGCACATTCATGTCCGCAAGGAAGTTTGCCAGCTTTATCGCTGTCTGACCGCCGAACTGAAGTATAACTCCGTCGGGCTTTTCAAGCTCGATTATATTATACACGTCCTCCTCGGTAAGCGGCTCAAAGTACAGCTTGTCCGAGGTGTCAAAGTCCGTAGAAACCGTTTCGGGGTTGTTGTTTATAATAATCGTTTCAACATTTGCCCGCTCCAGTGACAGTACGCTGTGTACCGAGCAGTAGTCAAATTCGATACCCTGACCTATTCTTATGGGTCCCGAACCGATTACGATAACCTTTTTGCGGCCGGAGGGAGAGGACTCGCTCACCTCGTCATAGGTGGAGTAATAATAGGGGGAAACCGCCTCGAACTCGCCCGCACAGGTATCAACCATTTTATATACCGGCTTTATTCCCAATTCAATTCTTCTGTTGTAGACCTCGTCGCCGCCGACACCTATAAGCTCTGCGATACCCTTATCACTAAATCCCATCTTCTTGTAACGGCGCATTGTGTCATAGTCAATATCCTCAAGCTTATAGCCCTTAAGCTCCTCCTCTGCATCCACGATATTCTTTATATGGTGCAGGAAGAACAAATCCATACCGGTAATCTCGGCAAGCTTATCAAGATTATAGTTTCTTCTTATCATTTCCGCCAGATCGAAAA
The DNA here is from genome assembly GCA_029226975.1 of Clostridiales bacterium. Taxonomy (GTDB): domain Bacteria; phylum Bacillota; class Clostridia; order UBA1381; family UBA1381; genus Ornithomonoglobus_A. Next base: position 59,913 of record JAQXZB010000006.1, read on the forward strand.
GTCTTTCGTCATCGGGGATAATAACTCTTTGCTTAAGCTCCGCCATTGTTCTCTTTTTCGAGGATTCGCGCTCTAAGGTATACTGCTTTATTTCAAGCGAACGCACACCCTTTAAAAGCGAGCTTTCAAAGGTGTTGCCTATAGCCATAATTTCACCGGTAGCCATCATCTTTGTGCCCAAATTTCTCTTTGCGCCGAAGAATTTGTCAAAGGGCCACTTGGGGATTTTGGTTACCACATAGTCTATTGCCGGCTCAAAGCAGGCGTAGGTCTTGCCGGTTACGGCATTTAATATTTCGTCAAGATTATACCCCAAAGCAATCTTTGCGGCAATCTTTGCAATGGGATAGCCGGTCGCCTTTGAAGCAAGTGCCGAGGAACGGCTCACACGTGGGTTTATCTCGATTACGGCATACTCGAAGCTGTTGGGGTTTAGTGCAAACTGAACGTTGCAGCCGCCCTTAATCTCAATGGAGTTGATTATATCTATTGCAGCTTTTCTGAGCATCTGATATTCCTTATCAGCCAGTGTAAGCGCCGGAGCGACAACTATGGAGTCGCCGGTGTGTACGCCTACCGGGTCTACGTTTTCCATGGAGCATATGGTGATACAGTTTCCCGCACCGTCACGCATTACCTCGAACTCTATCTCCTTCCAGCCCTTTATGGACTTTTCCAAAAGAACCTGTCCTACTCTCGAAAGGTGAAGTCCCTGGGAAAGAATTGTGATAAGCTCCTCCTCGTTTTCGGCGATACCGCCGCCGGTGCCGCCCAAGGTGTACGCCGGGCGCACTATTACCGGGTAGCCTATCTTTTTGGCAAAGGCAATTCCGCTCTCCACATCGGTAACGATTTCCGAGGGGGCAATGGGCTGATTTGTTCTTTCCATAAGGCGCTTAAAGCTGTCGCGGTCCTCGCCCTCCTTGATTGAGGGAATGGACGTTCCTATTACGTTTACGCCGTATTTGTCAAACACGCCCTTATCGTAAAGCTCACAGGCAAGGTTTAAGCCCGTCTGTCCGCCCATGCCGGCAATAACCGAGTCGGGACGCTCGCGCTTTATGATTTTTTCCAAATATTCCGCGGTAAGCGGCTCTATATAGGTGTTTGTAGCCATGCCGCGGTCGGTCATGATTGTAGCCGGGTTTGAGTTTACGAGGATTACCTCTATTCCCTCGTCCTTTATTGCCTGACATGCCTGAGTGCCTGAGTAGTCAAACTCCGCCGCCTGACCTATGATAATGGGTCCCGAGCCTATTACCAGGACCTTTTTAATTGATTTGTTTAAAGGCATTTTACTTTACCTCCTTTAAAAATCTGTCGAACACATACGCCGTATCCAAGGGTCCGGGCGATGCCTCCGGGTGGAACTGAACACTCTGTATGGGAAGCGTTTTATGTCTTATTCCCTCGCAGGTGCCGTCGTTTACGTTTACAAAGGTTTCCTCAACCCCGTCGGGATAATCCGATACTATATAATTGTGATTTTGCGAGGTTATATATACATTCCCCGTTTCCAAATCCTTTACCGGGTGGTTTCCGCCGTGGTGACCGAACTTAAGCTTTTTGGTTTTGCAGCCCAGTGCAAGACCGATTATCTGATGTCCCATGCAAATTCCGCATATGGGGAACTTTCCTATTAAAGCCTTTACCGTATCAACCGTTCCGGGAGCGTCCAAGGGGTCGCCGGGGCCGTTTGACAAAAATACCAAATCGGGGTTTATCGCCTCAATATCCTCAGGCTTTGTATCAGCCGGGAAAACGGTAATGGCACAATCACGCTTTGCCAAATCCCTTATTATTCCCTGCTTTGCGCCCATGTCGATAAACGCAACCTTTACTTTTCCCGGCTCGTTTACCGTATAAACCTCCTTTGCGGTGGTTTCCATTATAACATTTTTATTGTTAAGGGTTTCCATGAGGCTCTTTACCTCCTCATCAGTGGGATTGCCCTTCATAATAACACCGTTCATTACGCCGTGCTCACGAATAATTCGCGTTAAGGCTCTCGTGTCCACGCCCTCAAGACCCACAACGCCCTGCTCCTTTAAGAAGTCGTCAAGGTTCATTTCGTTTCTGAAGTTTGAGGGATAATCCGCCTTTTCTCTTACCACAAAGCCCTTCAGATTGGTATGCTTTGCCTCGTTATCCTCAAGATTTATACCGTAGTTTCCTATTAACGGAAATGTCATTGTTACGATTTGTCCGGCAAAGGACGGGTCGGTCAGAGTTTCCTGATAGCCTGTCATACCGGTGGTAAACACCACTTCTCCGGCAATCTCCTTATCCGCTCCGAAAAGTCTGCCCTCAAAGCGTACGCCGTTTTCCAGAATTAACTGCGCTTTCATGCCTTATCTCCCTTCGTTCATCTTATACCTATAAATTTACAAAAAAAAATGACAACTTTCATTGTCAATTAAAAACAAAAACACCAAACAGAGGCAACCATACCGGCCGCTTTACCCTTTAATTTTGCGGTATACAGCATATTCATTTCTGCCACTCCTTGCGCTTGCTTATTTCTTTTATTATACCACCCAAATCGATTTTTGTCAAGATTAAGGCTGAATTTTTAATACTTTGTTAATTTTTTATAAATTTCGTTTTTTGTCGGCTATGTGATTTGATAAGTTGCATAAAGATAATTTTTTTCATAAAATTTCCTTGACAATCCAAAGACCTTGCAGTATAATAACAGCATATTAAGATTGATTTAGCACAAAGGCGTGTTTGCTGAGGATGAGCTCGGCAGATGCGTTTTTTTGTTTTATATCGGTCTTGTAAATAAAATTACGGCGGATAGCTTCCGCATGAAAGGGGTTTTCGATATGGAAGAAATGACAAAAATCGAAATTATCACCAGACAAAGCAAGCTCGAAGAGTTAAAGCTCGCTTTAAACGAAATCGGTATTAACGGTATGACCGTCTACAATGTACTCGGCTACGGCACCCAGAAAGGCCAGAAGCACAAGTACAGAGGCGTGGAGTACAGCGTTGACCTTCTCCCCAAGGTAAAGATAGAGATGGTAGTATGCACCGTCCCCGTACAGAAGGTTATCGATACCGCGCTTAACATTCTGCGTACAGGCGAGATTGGTGATGGTAAGATTTTCATTTCACCCGTAACTCACGTTATTAAGGTAAGAACGGGCGAGGAAAACAAGGAAGCGCTTCTTTAAAAGCGGTTTCTTACAGGAAAGGATGATTGATTATGGATTTTGATGTTATAAACACAATGGTGGATTGCTTCTGGCTGTTCTTCGGCGGAGTATTGGTATTCTTCATGCAGACCGGTTTTACAATGGTTGAAGCAGGCTTTACAAGGAGCAAGAACACAGGTAATATTATTATGAAGAACATAGTTGACTTTATGTTCGGTTCGATTATTTACTGGGTTATCGGTTACGGCCTTATGTACGGCGAGGGCAACGGCTTTGTAGGTATTCCCTTCGGCGATATGTTCATGAACGGTCTTTCAACCGATGCCAACATGGACTATACGGCGCTGTTCTTCCAGACAGTATTCTGCGCAACCTCGGCAACAATCGTTTCCGGCGCAATGGCTGAGAGAACAAACTTCAAGGCATACTGCATTTACTCGGCTGCGATTTCGCTCTTTATCTATCCTGTAGCAGGTCACTGGGTATGGGGCGGCGGCTGGCTCTCGGAGCTGGGCTTCCACGATTTCGCCGGTTCGGCAATCGTACATATGCTCGGCGGTACTCTTGCTTTTGTGGGCGCTACAATCTTGGGTCCCCGTATCGGCAAGTACACAAAGGACGGCAAAGCAAAGGTTATTCCCGGCCACAACATACTTATCGGCGCGTTGGGCGTATTGATTTTGTGGGTAGGCTGGTTCGGCTTTAACCCGGCTTCAACCGGCGGTCTTTCGGACGGCGGCGTTGAGGTTGCGGCTAAGGTATTCATTACAACAAACCTGGCTGCCTGCGCAGCTGCAATTACAACAATGTTCTTTACATGGATAAGATACGGAAAGCCCGATGTGTCCATGACCTTAAACGGTATTTTGGGCGGTCTGGTTGCCGTAACGGCTCCCTGTGACGTTGTAACTCCTTTTGCTTCGGTTATCATCGGTGTTGTAGGCGCAATTCTTATGTGTCTTGCAATTCCCTTTATTGATACAAAGCTTAAGGTTGACGACCCTGTCGGCGCTGTCAGCGTTCACGGCATATGCGGTCTGTGGGGTACAATCTCGGTTGGTATCTTTGCCGCAGAGGGCGATATGTTAGGTCTTGTACACGGCGGCGGCTTAAAGCTGTTGGGTGTTCAGGCACTGGGCGCACTTGCGCTTATCGTATGGGCTGCCGTAATCGGCGCAATACTGTTCGCAATTCTTAAGAAGGCAGGCTTGTTAAGAGCTAAGCCCGATGAAGAAATAGCAGGTCTTGACGCAACAGAGCATGGCTTACCGTCAGCTTATCCGGATTTCTTACCGGCATACAAGGATTGATAGTTCTTCTTTATAGCACACCGCCGCACGTTTCTTCGTGCGGCGGTCTTGTTGTTAATATTTCCTTTTTACCATAAAATAGCAAACCCAATACACAAGCACAAAAAGCATCAGCATATAAGCAGCCACCTGGGCAGCCAAATTTTTCCCCAGCGCATACAATACAATCACAGCCACTCCCGCGCACATACTGTATATCGAAACCGCCAGACTTCTCGCCTGCTGCCATATGGCAATGCTCATCTCATCATTTTCCGCAATTTCCCTTTTTTTCATCGCATCCTCGTTTTTCATAAGCCTCAAATACTGAACTGCTTTTGCAAGTCCCATAACAAGCAAAACCGCGCCGAAGCTGTCAAGCATTTCGTTTTCGTTAAGCCCAACGGCTCTCACCGCGATAAGCGCCGCGCCGATAAGAGCATACGCCGCTCCAGTATATATTCTTGTTTTGATTTTTGTTTTAAATTTCATAGCTCCTCCTCAAATATAAACACATCCTCAATTTTCATATCAAAATACACCGCAATACGGTGAGCAAGCTGCAGCGACGCGTTATATCTTCCGTTTTCCAAGGATATAATCGTCTGCCTTGTGACCGCCATTGCCCCCGCAAGCTCCTCCTGTGTAACACCTCTTTCCCTTCTAAGCTCCCGTATCCTGTTTTTCAACCAACCATCTCCTTTCAAAATGTATAGCGCGCTTTACATTTTTATTATACAGCACAGCCGATTAAATGTCAAGTATATTTTACATTTTTGGCAAAAAAATTTGCCGCAAAGTGCGGCAGATTTTTTATTGTATATAAATCTTTTCAACATAGGGGCTTGTAAATGCCCGAAGCGACGCATAATAACCGAGCCGCAGCCGTACGGTATCACCGACCTTGTAATCCCGCTCACATTCCGTCAAGTCCATAACCAAGTGATCGCTTGATGTGCCTATTATCTCAATTTCATCATCTATGGGCCACATTGTTTCAACATCGGTGTCCTGTTTTCCCAGCGCGGCAATTCCGCGCTTGCGTATGCCCTTGTCCTCAAATTTCGGCGCGTTTCCGTAGCTGTCAACGCCGAAATGTCCCCATGGCATGGAGGGCTTGTTTTTCACCTCCACAAGCTCGGCTTCCAAAATGAAAGCGTCATTTTTCGTATTGGGAAGATATTTGTAATGCGCCCTTTCCCTGCCGAAAAGCAGCGATTCGCCCAACCTTAAAAGGTTTACTCCGGCGGGTATACCGCCTTTTAGCATAAGGTCAACGGTTGCGCTGTTGCCGCCGCTTATGACTTTGTCCGCGCCGTATTTGTGCGCCACGCGCAAAAGCTCGGAAAGCTTCTCGGTGTCGGGATGCACAAAGGAAAAGCAGGTTAAGTTTGTTCCGGTGCCGTAAAGCTCTAAATGGGAAGCATTTTTCGCAAACTCCGCCCCGCGGGCAAACTCCTCCTCATCAATAAATCCCTCTCTCAAATCGCCCAAATCATACATCAGCACCACCTTGTGGATTTTACCCTGTTTTGCGGCGGCTTTGTTAAGTGCGTCCAAAACGCTTATCTCGGAGTTAAGGCTCACATCCGCATATTTTACGACCTCCTCCGCCATAGATGGCTGCGGAGTGCGGATAAGCCACTTTTCGCACTCCAAAGCCCGGATTTTCATAAGGTTCTGCACCCGCGCATCTCCCACACGTCGCACCCCGCCCCTAAGATAAGCCTTAACAATTTCCGGCTCGCCGCAAAATACCTTGGACACAGCGGTAATCTCAATTCCATGCTCTGCACAAAGCGCCGCCATGGTTTTTACATTTTCGGTTATTTTTTTCAAATCTATATAAAGACAAGGATAACTCATATTGCACCTCATATGTTTTTTTCTATATTTTACACCCTAAAGCGAGCTGTGTCAACCTTTTTTAACAGATTGTAAACATCGGAATAAAACACTTGCAAAAGGGATATAATTGTGGTATACTTATAATAGATACGGGGCTGCAATGGCTTCGACGGGGATGATGAATTTCGGGAAGCGAGCAGCGGATGAGTCAGCCGCTTTAAAAAGGCTCAAACTTTAAATATAAACGCTAACGATTACGAATTAGCTGCTGCCTAAACGGCAGTATGTCTCCCCTATGAGTACCACGGCATAGGCTGAGGCAAATACCCAGTGGTGAACGTGAGCAAAAGAGCGCTTCGGCTTTTGCCATGCATCAGAAGCTACCGATGTCATAGCTTTGGTTATGGAGTTTTGGCAAAGGGAATGCAAATCATAACCTGCGCTCGGAGAAACCCGGACGGACTCATTTTCGGACAGGAGTTCGATTCTCCTCAGCTCCACCATTCAATTTCACGTCACTTAAATGTGACGTGAAAAACTATATTTAAATATATACTTTTCTTTAAGCTGTTATATACAATAACGAAGAAAAGTTAAATTACGCTCGGTGCAAACTATATAGTTTGCTATAAATACATAGATTGGAGTAATTATGATGGAAATAGAAGAAGCACTTGAATTATTGTCAAAATCACCAGATTTAGTAGATATTTTAAATAAAGAATTATCTTTACCTAATATACCTACACCTACAATGGGAGGAGAAGTGTTTTGGAATGAATTAGCATCAGTTAATGGTTGGAAATTGCAACAAAATATGATTACACATCACGCTCGCATATTGAATAGTAATAATGTCCGCGTTGCATGGGGAACCGTTAATGGTATGTACACTGCATTAGACCGATTGGTTAAAGCTTCATCAAAATATACAGATACTGTCGATGCAACAACTTCAACGGAAAATATGCAAAGGCTGAAACAATTAAAAGAACTGTTAGATATTGGTGCAATTTCACAAAGCGAATATGACCAAAAAAAAGCTAAGCTAATAGATAGGATTTGAAAATGTTTACAGTGTTTCCGTTTCAAAAAACGTTTATGGTTTTAATCCAGTAATTGTAATAAACGGAAAGAGGTAATGCGCTATGATAAGCGCAAATATGACAAGATTATGATATAGTTTTCCTACCAATGTAAATTAAGTTGTTAAGTTCATTGATGTTATAAATGTCAGTACTTAAAACAGGAATGTTGTAATAAACAATGAAGCCTATATAATGCTTTTTACTATTGACACCTTTTTCTGATGATGATAAAATGGTATTGAAACGGAGGGATGAATATGCTGACCATAGAACAAATCAAAACTGCCGCTAAAATTGCAGCAAGTGAATACCCGATAGCTAAAATGCAGTTGTTCGGCTCGTATGCCGACGGATGCGGCACAGATAACAGCGACGTTGATATATTGGTTGAATTTAACCCTGATACCGTTGTTACATTATTAACTTTATGTAAAATCAAAAAGCGAATGGAAGATCTTTTGCATACATCGGTCGATGTTATCAGCATACCTATCCCCAAGGATTCCATGCTTGAAATAAATAAGGTGGTATCGCTTTATGCTTCATAGAGATTATATTACAGGTTGAATGTGATTTTCTCTGAACAGACCACCATTTTTTCACGTATTAAAACAAAGCGAGGAATTTGACGTAGTTTTCAAACAATATAAAACCACTATGTTGTCCATTGATATAGGTTGAATTCTCTTCCTAAAGCATTATAATGATAGAATGGTGAATAGTATTATGACAAAGGTAGAAGCAATAAGGCAGTTGATGTTACAATACAACGGAATAGTAACTCTGGAAATATTATATAATGAAATTGAAGCTTTTTATCCGGATATAAAGAAACCGAAGGATTGGAAAGCTGCTTTGCGTGGGGTTCTTTATAGGGATGTAGGAAAAAGTTTTAAGAAAATTGATAATTCTACATATGCTATTATTGAATATGACGAAAAAGACTTATTGCCAAAATCATTGTCAAAAGGTATTACTGAAAAGGAATTATTTACTACAATCCGTCTTCAACAATACAAATTCAGAGATATGCTAATAAAAAAATTGAAGTTTTGTCCAATCACCCATATAAGTGATACAAGATTATTGGTAGCAAGCCATATTAAGCCTTGGTGTGTGTCAAATGATGCGGAGAAATTAGATATATATAACGGATTTTTATTCTCACCATTATATGATAAGCTTTTTGATAGAGGATTAATTACTTTTTCTAAAAGCAAAAAGATGTATATATCTTCAACATTAAGTAAAAGTACAATTATGAAATTAAATATTAAAGAAGATATTTACGTTAATCTTCCGATAATGGGCAGAGAAAATTACTTGGAATTTCATAATGATAAAATATTTGTTAAATGAAAATGATAATATAAATTTTATAAACACTTATATAAATTCAGCCGCTATATAAAAGCGTTCAGACAGTATCAAAAGGATTTTTTTTACGGAGGGATGAATATGCTGACCATAGAACAAATTAAAACCGCTGCTAAAATTGTAGCAAGTGAATATCCAATAACCAAAATGCAATTGTTTGGTTCGTATGCTGACGGATGCAGTACAGATAACAGCGACGTTGATATATTGGTTGAGTTTAATCCTGATGCCATTGTTACATTATTAACTTTATGTAAAATCAAGAATCGAATGGAAGAGCTTTTGCATACATCGGTCGATATAATAAGTATGCCTATACCCAAGGATTCAATTCTCGAAATAAATAAGGTGGTATCGCTATATGCTGCATAGAGATTATATTACATTAAACAAGATTATAGAAGAAACAGCCATTGCAGTTCAAATGTTAGGCGAAACAGAACTTGATGACTTTATGGAAAACGAATTACTGCGACGTGCAATAAGTATGACGGTAATCAACATTGGGGAACTCGTAAAAAATCTTACTCAAGATTTTCGTGTTGCACACAGCAATATACCTTGGAAAGATATAGCAGGCTTTCGTGATATTGCTGCACATAAATATAAAACCTTGGATATGAAGATAGTATATAATACTGTTAAATATGATATACCTGAATTAGAGTGTAATATTAAGGAGATATTGTCCTCAGAAATGTAACAGACCGATATTTTGCTCACCTCGGCACGATAGGCGTGCCGAGGTGACATAATTTTTACAAAATCTTCAGTTAATGGACTGGTGAAATAAAAAATTATAATTTTTCACGTTATTTAAGCAAAGCTTAGTAACGTGTTTTTTCACTTTTATTAATATTCTTATAATTCCTTATATTTTGCCAAATTCAAACGGCTCGGCACCATTACGAAAATGCAGAACAATATTTTCACTATATCTAACGGAATAAATGGAAATACTGCAAGAACAAGTGCAGAATAGAATGTAGTTCCTGTCATCATCTTAAGCCACATTGTACCGCTTAGATACAAAACAACATGAGCGATACATATAGCAATAGCGGCTTTCAACAATATCCAGCCCTTGCTCTGTGTATTCTCCTTTGCCAAACTTCTGTTGCTGTTTAGCGACATTGAAACAATCCACGCCATAATCGGATAAATGAAAAGATATCCACCCGTTGGGCCGAACAATGCGGCAAATCCTGCCTTAAATCCGCTGAATACGGGTGCTCCCAATGCACCTGATACCAAATATGTCATCTGTGATAATAAGGCATATTGAGGCTTTTGGAAAATACCCGACATATACACTGCAACCAAACCAAAGCAAATAGGCACAGGCGAAAATGGCAGTGGTGCAGAAATCTGTGCGGCAATTGCTGTTAACACTGCAAACATAATAGCAACCACAATTTTATGTGTTGCCAACTTTGATATTATGCGGCTTAAACTTATTTTCTCTCTTTTAACTGATACTTCTGTGTTATTCATAATTATGTTTCCTCCAAAAAAATGTATTTGAAAAAAATGTCCCCATTCTGTATCTATAAATACACAAGGCAACTCTATTGTAATTGTATTTCACCGGATGTGATATGTTCCTCATCACCACTTTGGGTTGTCACAATCAATGCGGCATTTTCATCTACTCCTACAACTTTTGCCACATATTTATTATGGTAGTTGTTTACAAGGACCTCCCTACCCTTAATAAATAATCTGCTGTCATAGTAGTTTAGAATATCACGCATTTTTTCTTTATCAACATAGTCACAATACACTGTCTCAAATTGATTAAGGACTTCTGCAATAAGACTGTTACGTATTCCGTAAAGTCCTGTTTCGTCTTTCACAGACGTTGCGATATTCCTTACCTCATCAGGGACACTGCCCGTATTTATACCAATCCCTACAATAACGGTGTCAATCTCGCCAAGCTCGCCCGACATCACAGCCTCTGTCAGGATGCCGCATAGCTTTTTACCGTTCAGGAAAATATCGTTCACCCATTTAATATCTGCTCGTACGCCACAGATATTTTCGACTGCCCTTGAAACGGCAACAGCCGCACATACAGTCATAAGCCGAATACTATGCCAGGCACTCTTTGGAGTCAATAATATACTCATATATATTCCCTCCCCCAAAGGTGAAATAAACGACCTTCCGTATCTTCCCCGTCCGTTTTCCTGGCCATTTGCAATAACTACATGACCATCGGGCAAGTTTGATGTATCCATTTCCTTTAAATATTGATTTGTGGAATTAGCAGAGGGTAACAACGTCAAACTACGTCCGATAAAATCAGTTGTGAGCTTATCAGAAATCACTTTTGAGGATAATGTATCATTTGTTGGCAAAAGCCTGTAACCGACGTTGGGTACGGTTATAATTTCATTTCCGTCCGCTTTCAGAGTATGTATTGCTTTCCATATAGCAGTACGGCTGACTCCGAACCTCTCGGCTAACTCTCCCCCTGTCATGACATCCCCTTTTTTCTGTTCTAAGGCATACAACACTTCATTTTTCAGCATGATTTTGATTGTTACTCCTTTGAAATAAATTACATACTATATTTTACCATACATTCTTTCTGTTGTCAACCCATTTTTTAATATAGGTTGACACTTTATCCAAAGATAACCGCAAGAGAAACATTTGCATAAAAAGGGGGCCGTTGTAAATGAGTATTTTTAAGATGCTCATTTTGCAACAGTCCCTGTCGTGTTTCTCCTTAATTTACTTATCCAACTGTTTAAGCGTGGGGAAAAGCAACACATCACGTATTGCGGCTGAGTCTGTCAAAAGCATACACATACGGTCTATACCAAAACCTATTCCACCTGTTGGCGGCATACCGATTTCCAATGCATTCATAAAGTCCTCATCGGTTGTGTTTGCTTCCTCGTCACCCTTTGCCAAAAGTTCCTCCTGTGCCTTAAAACGTTCTCTCTGGTCAATCGGATCGTTAAGCTCTGAATATGCGTTTGCCATTTCCCAGCCGTTCATAAAGAACTCAAATCTCTCTACATATTCGGGATTTTCAGGCTTTTTCTTTGTGAGCGGCGAAATCTCTATGGGGTGATCCATTACAAATGTCGGTTGAATTAAATGCTCCTCTGCATATTCTTCAAAGAACAAGTTTAATATGTCGCCCTTCTTGTGGTGCGACTCATACTCAATATGATGCTCCTTTGCAACCTTTTGCGCCTCTTCAAGCGTTTTAATCTCTGTGAAATCTACACCTGCATACTTCTTAACAGCATCTACCATTGTAATTCTCTCAAACGGCTTACCTAAATCCATTTCAATGCCGTTATATGTGATTTTTGTTGTACCCAATACCTCCTGTGCTACGTGGCGGTAAAGATTTTCTGTTAAATCCATCATACCGTGGTAATCTGTATATGCCTGATATAGTTCCATAAGTGTAAATTCAGGGTTATGACGTGTATCAAGACCTTCGTTACGGAAAACTCTGCCTATTTCATATACACGCTCAAGCCCGCCTACGATAAGACGCTTTAAATAAAGCTCAAGAGAAATTCTAAGCTTTAAGTCCTCATCCAATGCGTTAAAATGAGTTTCAAACGGACGTGCGGCAGCACCACCTGCGTTTGCAACAAGTACAGGTGTCTCAACCTCTAAAAATCCTTGTGCATCAAGATACTTTCTTATAGCTGAGAGTATCTTTGAACGCTTTATCATTGTGTCCTTAACTTCGGGATTCATAATCAAATCAACATAACGCTGTCTGTATCTCATATCGGTATCAGTCATACCATGGAATTTTTCCGGCAACGGCTGAAGTGACTTTGAAAGAAGAGTTATTTCTTTTACTCTTACAGATATTTCACCTGTTTCAGTCTTGAACACCTCGCCTGTTGCACCGATAATGTCACCGATATCAAGCTTTTTAAAACGTTCATATTCTTCGTCACCCAATATATCTTTTTTGGCAAAAATCTGGATGCGACCTTCCCTGTCAGCCAAATCGCCAAAGCCCACTTTACCCATACGACGTTTTGACATAAGACGTCCTGCAAGAGTTACCTCCTTGCCTTCAAACTCATCAAAGTTATTCTTTATCTCGCCTGCATTTGCACTACGGTCAAATTTTGTAATTTCAAAAGGGTCCATACCTGCATCGACATACTCCTGAAGCTTATCACGGCGATTTTTTAAAATCTGCTTTAATCTTGAACTTTCCTGTTGTTCCATCTTTTTTCCTCCTAATTTTATCTATCAACAAATAGATTATACTACATTTTTTAAATTTTGACAATAGCTTTTGACAAATTTATGCTTTTATCATATTAAATTACAATTTACCATTTATTTCAACTCATATATCGCACCACTGAGGAAACAATAATTTTCGAGGTGGTATATATCAAAACGCTTACATTAATCTGTATCTTAATACAGATATTTACGACAACTGTACACGCCGACACCCAAGACGACACACAAATGCTACATCTTATTAAGGCATGTGCTGACATTGGTGACTACGACGTTGAAAATTCAGACATAGACGAGCTTATGCGCCGTTTTTTATATACCTACCGCAACTTTGAAATCGTATCGGACATAGAACCTCACGCTGTAAAATCAGGTAAACTCATTATGTGCAATGAGGATTTTGTTCAAGATGCCTTTTATAAGACATTCAGACTTAACGCTCCGAAACCTGCTCCCGACAGGCTTACAGAGATAGGTTACTGTGTTAATAACGGTTTCTACTGTTTTTCAGGCGGATATACCGAGTATTTCGCTACTGATGTAAAGGAAATAACAAGAGTTATTCCACTTAATGATAATTCACTTTACGTTATTTTTTCAGACTACTACCGTAGCGGCACAAATGAGCCTGTATTTGAATACAGTTCAATGATTATCGGCAAAGACTCGGAGGGATATTTTGTCAAGCGTATTAATATGAATGATGATTTTAAAGACCTTCATTCTCTGTTAAATACTGAAGATGTTTCCCAATCTGTGCCCGATAAAAATCCGTATATCCCGATTGCAGTAATAGCTGTTACGCTCCTGTCCTCTATAGCCGTATTTTATATATACTTTATACGAAAATGATTATTTTAAAAGCTTGTCCAGCTCACTTTCGATAAACTCACGATCAAGATTTTTACCTATAAATACAAGCTTTATCATTCTGTCGCCGACTTTGTCGTCCCAGTTTTTCATAATAGACGGATCTTTTTTCACAAACTCCTCAAGCTGTTTCTTAGGCGCAGATGCAAACCAACGTCCGTTTTCGCTCATATTAATCTGACGTCCTGCCTGTTCAAGAACAAAGGACATATTATTGTCAACATCTATCCATACTATTCCCTTACAACGGATTACGTTCGTGGGAAAGCTCTCACTTAACCATGTTCTGAGCTTTGCAAGCTTAAATGGGCGGCGGCGAGTATAGACAAACGAGCTTATTCCGTACTCATCGTCATCACACTCTCCGCAATGGCAATGCTCGCCATGATGATGGTGGTGGTGATGGTGATGATGATGCTCATCATGGTCATGGCAATGACATTCTTCACCATCCTCGTGACAATGACATTCATGCTCGTCATCGTGGTCATGGTGATGCTCCTCTTCTTCTTCTTTCTCAAATTCTGCAATCCATCCTGCAGATGCAAAGGTCTTGTCATAATCGAACTGATTAGTATCAAGAATATCGGACAAATCAACCTTTGCATAATTTGTTTCTATTACCTTCGCCTTTGGCTGTAGTGCCTTTACAACCGCACGTACCTTCTTAAGATCAGATTCGTCAATCTCATCAACTTTATTAATTATAACAGTTGAACAAAACTCAATCTGCTGTACAAGCAAGTTTTCTATATCGTCCTCATCGTTATCCTCCATAAGACGTTCACCGCTTGCGAACTCGTCACGCAAACGCAGTGCATCGACAACCGATACAACACCGTCAAGACGTACTACAGGCGGTATTTCGCTGTCGGGGACTGTTCCGTCCATCATAGCTATTGTCTGAACAATCGGCATAGGCTCACATATTCCGCTTGCCTCAATTAAGATATAGTCAAACTTTCCGCTCTTTACAAGGTCTATAATCTGTTCCATAAGGTCAGTTTTAAGGGTACAGCAGATACAGCCGTTTGTCAGAGGTACAAGACTGCTGTCCTCTTCTGTAACAACTCCGCCCTTTTGTATAAGAGACGAGTCGATATTTACCTCGCCTATATCATTAACTATTACTGCCACTTTGTATCCCTGCTGATTTGACAGTATATAGTTCATCAGTGTTGTTTTTCCTGCTCCAAGGTAACCTGTCAGAAGTGTTATAGGTATTCTTTTCATATTAATCGTTTCCTCCTTATCAATCAATTAAGCGTCCATGCTTTTCATAATTTTTTATTGATTTTACTTTATTTTCATCATCAACAAACACTACAGTCGGCTTGTATTCCTTCGCCTCTTTTTCGTCCATATCGGCAAACGCCATAATAATAACGGTATCTCCTTTATTAATAAGCTTTGCCGCAGCACCGTTCAGGCATATTATTCCTGAACCTCGCTCACCGGCTATTGTGTACGTTTCAAGTCTTGAGCCGTTCGTTATGTCAACTACAAGCACCTTTTCGTATTCTAAAATCCCCGATGCTTCAAGCAGATTTTTGTCTATTGTAATGCTTCCAACATAATCAAGCTCGGCCTCTGTAACGGTAGCACGATGAATTTTTGATTTAAGCATTGTCAATGTCATTTACTCGTCCACCCTCTCAATGATAAAGTTATCTATAAAACGTGTTTTGCCGATATATACCGCAACTGCTACAAGTACACCATTGGTAGAGTCCGTAGGCTGTAATGTTTCTAAATCCGATATCTCGACATAATCTATACGTGAAAGCGGCTCACGATTTATTTCGTCAGTAATTGCCTTTTTCACAGTCTTTGCGGATTTTTCGCCCATTTCTATCATACTGCGTCCTTTATTTAATGCTCTGGACAAACACAGTGCCGCCTTACGTTCAGCCTCGTTCAGATATGTGTTTCTTGAGCTTTTTGCCAGACCGTCCTCCTCACGAATAATAGGGCAACCGACTATTTCTATATCAAAGTTCAGATCCTTAACCATTTTCTTTATAACGATGAGCTGTTGTGCGTCCTTTTGACCGAAATATGCACGATCGGGCGCTACAATATTAAACAGTTTCGACACAACAGTTGCAACTCCGTCAAAGTGTATAGGGCGTGATGCACCGCAAAGTGTTTTTGTTATCTTATCTACACTTACCGTTGTTAAGGGATCGCAATACATTTCATCAGGTTCGGGATTAAAGATAATGTCCGCACCTGCCTCTGTGCAAAGTGCCCTGTCTTTTTCAATATCTCTCGGGTAGCTTTCAAAGTCCTCGTTTGGTCCGAATTGCGTGGGATTTACAAAATCCGATACCACAACATAATCGTTCTCAGATGCGGCACGTACTATAAGTGATTTGTGTCCCTCATGCAAAAATCCCATTGTAGGAACAAACCCTATAATTTTTCCCTGTTTTTTTGCCGTCTTAACAGCATTGCGTATTTCATCTATAGTCTTTACTACAGGTATCACAGCTTCTCACCCCACTCAATAATATTATTCATCACTTCATCATCTATCTTGTATGAATGTGACTCATTCGGGAACACTCCCGATTTAACCTCATCAATATATCTACCGAATGCATCGACCATTATTTCCCCGACTTTTGCGTACTTCTTCACAAATTTAGGTGTAAAATCGCTGTACATTCCCAACATATCCTGATATACAAGCACCTGTCCGTCACAGCCGTTGCCTGCTCCTATTCCTATAATCGGTACACTTACAAGCTTTGAAATATACTCTGCAAGCTTTTTGGGCACACATTCAATTACAATTGCAAAAACGCCCGCTTCTTCTAATGCTACGGCATCTCTTACAAGCTTCTTTGCCGCATCTTCGTCCTTACCCTGGACCTTAAATCCACCAAAGGCATTAACGCTTTGCGGTGTCATACCTATATGACCGCATACAGGAATTGATGCTTTTACAATAGCCTCTATATGTTCTTTAAATTCTGCTCCGCCCTCTAATTTTACTGCACCTGCCTTGCCCTCTTTTATGAGTTTGCCTGCATTTGCTACAGCATCGTACACAGAGGTTTGATATGACATAAACGGCATATCGCATATAACCAACGCATTTTCCACTCCGCGAGAAACGGCTTTTGAATGGTGTATCATATCCTCCATTGTTACCGAAAGCGTATCGGGATAGCCAAGCATTACCATACCCAAAGAATCACCCACAAGGATAGAATTTATCCCCGATGCATCAAGAAGCTTTGCGGTCGAATAATCGTAGGCAGTTACCATTGTGATTTTATCGCCGTTTTTTTTCATTGATACAAAATCAGCTGTTGTTGTTTTCATTTTAATCGTACTCCTTTTTTCGTGTCCATTCCTTAAAAAGGTAACAGCACTTTAATTTATACATACAAATGATTATATCACAAAGCATTGAAAAATACAATAGTTAGACACAAAAAAACCGTCGATTTTGCTTCAACGGTTTTTATTGCTTGGAAATTCTGTTTAACAGTCTGTTAATCATCATTTTGTCATCCGTTCTCATTCTACTGTAGACTGCTCTAAAGCATTGCGATACTCAGCAAGAATTGCTTCTTCAAGTTTTAGTCGAGTTTCTCTGTTTATAGGATGTGCTATATCTTTAAACTCACCATCTTGCGTCTTTCTGCTTGGCATCGCCGTAAACAGTTTATCTTGTCCTTCAATAATTTTAATGTCGTGTACAACAAATGCGTCGTCAAAGGTTACAGATACTACTGCTTTCATTTTACTCTCCGCAGAGTTATCCGTCAGAATTTTCTTAACCCTGATATCCGTAATCTCCAAGATTTTCACCACCTTCCTCTAACAAGGTATATTTTTGCTTGTAGTCTTTCCAGTGATGCCATATTCCCTACGGGGCCAACTATATAACATAGTTACCTACTATATCATTTTAGCCTATTTTTCTCCATTTGTCAAGCTTTTTGTGTGTTTATTTGAAAATTTATTCAATTTGCCATTTTTTTTTGTACAGAACAGAAAAATTGCACAAAAACAGTTTAAGTTTTTCTACAATTGGTATATAATAGATAGGTGGGAAAGTTTTAGAATTTGTTTTGGGGAAGGATAAATATTATGCCATCATTTGAAATAAACAGTCTTGATAAAAATTCGCATATACATTTTATAGGTATAGGCGGAATAAGTATGAGCGGTCTTGCACATATAGCGATTTCAGACGGATACAAGGTTACGGGCAGTGACCGCACAAAAACGCCGATTACTGATAACCTTGAAAAAGAAGGTGCTATCATATATGAAGGACATGACGCTAAGAATGTTAAAGGTGCAGATTTAGTTGTGCATACAGCAGCCGTAAAAGCAGATAATCCTGAAATGCAAGAGGCTGTAAAAAATAACATACAGCTCATTGACCGTGCCGAGTTTTTGGGTGCGATAATGAAAAATTACAAGAACGCCGTATGCGTTGCAGGAACACATGGAAAAACCACCACCACTTCAATGCTTGCGCATGCACTTATACACGCAGGTACTGACCCGACAATATCGGTAGGCGGTGAGCTTAACCTTATCGGCGGTAACATACGTTGCGGAAAGTCAGATATGTTTGTCACAGAAGCTTGTGAATATACAAACAGTTTTTTAAAGTTTCATCCTACTATTGCGCTTATCACAAACATTGAAGAAGACCACCTTGATTTCTTTACAGGTATCGAAATGATACGTGAAAGTTTCAGGACTTATGCAGAGCTGACACGAGGTATAGGCTCTGTTGTGGTGTACGGTGACGATGAAAATATAAAAATAGCCCTTGACGGCTCGGAGCTTGATATTACTACTTACGGTATGAATGATACAAATGATTACTATCCGCAAAACATTGTTTATCATGCAGGATATCCGTCATTTGACATATACTGCCACAACGAAAAGATTGCACACGCATCACTTAACGTTACAGGCAATCACAACATATTAAATACACTTGCAACCGTTGCGGTATGTGCGTTGTTAGGAATTGACGCTCAGACTGCTGTAGACGGAATACAAACCTTTAAAGGCACGCACAGACGTTTTGAAAAGAAAGGTATGATAAACGATGCCGTAATCATAGACGATTACGCACATCATCCTACGGAAATTAAACTAACATTACAGGCTTCAAAAGCATTTTCACCTAAGCGTATCAGATGCGTATTCCAGCCTCACACATATTCACGCACACGTACATTGTGGAATGAATTTGTATCAGCCTTTGATGATGCAGACGAGCTTATCTTAACACACATTTATGCCGCACGTGAAAAGTTTGACGGAGTGACAAGTCCCGAAAAGCTTGCTGCTGAAATAAAAGAACGTGGTATTGACGCAAAATATATGGAAGAATTTTCGGATATCGAAAAATATATAAAAGAAACTGCACAGCCCGGTGATATTATATTCACCATGGGTGCAGGTGATGTGACGGAAATAAGTGATAATTTATTTAAATAAAAAAATCGCAGAACACATAATGAATAGTCCCAAAAGTTTGGGAGTTCCTGCTTAAAATGAGTTCGGTATTAATCTGTAAAAAGTGATACAATCCCCTTAGAGTGGACACTTGAAATAACAAAAATATTTCAATACTATTCTAAGGGGATTATATAAAACGCAACAACGGTGTTTAATTTTGGGTTTCTGTTCTACAAACTGACATTCTTACTGCCTACTGATTATTAATTTCTTCTTTGATATCTCTTATTAGGCAACTCAAAAATTCCTTACATTGGCCACACCCTTTTGCAGCTCCGGTTGCATCTTGAACTTCCTGAAATGTCTCTGCGCCATTTTTAATAGCATCTTCAATCATTCCATATGTTATATTCCTGCAATGACATGCTTCTTTACTTCTATTCATATTCAGACACCTCCAA
>JAQXZB010000007.1 GCA_029226975.1 Clostridiales bacterium
AAGCCGGACAAGGAGCAGCTACAAAAGATGCTGCCGTGGTCAGAGACATTGCCGGAATACTGCAGGATACCTAAAAGAGCCTGACGATGTCTATGGACTAAGTCAAGCTCTTTGGACGTGGGTTAGTTGAGCGGATACTTAAGTTGCTGCAATAACTAAATGCCTCATTACCAATATTTGTTACGCTGTTAGGTATGGAATAACCCGTTGCTACATTTTTAACAGGATATTTAATTAATCTTGATTTGTTTTTATTAAACAAAACGCCAAAATCATCTGACGAATAATAGTTATTATTCATATCAATATTTATACTTGTTAGATTACTGCAACCAGAAAACACATAATCACCAATGCTTGTTACACTGCCTGGTATATTTATGCTTGTTAGACCTTCGCAATCAGAAAACGCATGATTACCAATGCTTGTAACGCCATTGAGTATGGTTATGCCTGTTAAACTTCTACAACCTGCAAATGCACCATAACCAATACTTGTAACACTGCCCGGTATATTTATGCCCGTTAGGCTGCTGCAATATTCAAATGCCCAATCGCCAATGTTTGTTACGCTGCCTGGTATATTTATGCTTGTTAGGTTGAAGCATGACCTAAACGCTAACTTACCAATGCTTATTACGCTGTCTGGTATGTTTATGCTTGTTAGGCTTGTGCAATTTTCAAATGCCTGATTACCAATGCTTGTTAGGCTTACGCAATCTTTAAATGCCTCATTACAAATGTTTGTGACACCATTATCTATAATTACATTTAAAATACTGCCCCTTGATGAATACCATGGCGAATTCCAATTATAAATCCAATTCCACATATCTCCCGTACCGCTTATGGTAAGAGTGCCGTTGTCATCAAGCGTCCAGTTCACATTACTCCCGCATTGACTGCTTGTTACCGCGCTTGCGGGGAGGGCGGTTATTATGCCGGATAGCATACACAGTACCACGATTAGGCTTAAAATTTTCTTCTTCATTTCGTATACCTCTTTCCCTGTAATTCAAAAAATGCGCCGACCGTAGCCGACGCATGAAAAACGCGGCTCCGATACTGTTGCAACGCAGTTCATATCGCTATAGATATAACAAACAAAGCCTGCGTTTTTACCAAACGCAAACTATAGCGATACAATATTAAACTACGTTGCTACTCTATTTTAACATAAAATTTCCTTTTTGTCCATAGGCTTTTTACGTTTTCTTCCAAAAAATGCGTTTTGCGGCGCTTTTTTGGGCTTGTTCATTTTTTGTTAATTTTTCACTTGAGAAAAAGACCTTGATTATTCATTGCAAGTATGTTATAATAAAAGCAGTATAACTTAATAAGGACTGATGTAAATGGCTGAAAAATACGGAACGGTCCCTAAACGCTTTACCTCGGCTTGGTGGGGCTATTTCTGGGATTATTACAAATGGCAGACTATCGGCATCGCTTTTGCGGCGCTACTTGTGGTTGTGACGCTTGTTCAGTGCGCTACGAGAGAAAAATACGATATGACCGTTACATATGCCGGCGGGCTTATCTTTGATGAGGAAAATACAAATGTTATGGAGAGTATTTTTGAGGAAAACAGCTCGGACGTTGACGAAAACGGCGAAACCAATGTGTTTTTCTTAAACTGCGTGCTTTCCGACACGCCCGGCAGTGAGGAATATACCTATGCGATGCGTACAAAGCTTGACCTTACGCTTCAGGACGAAACCGCTTACCTCTTTATCTTCGATAAGACGGAGCTTGACACCATGCTTTCAAGAGAGGGCTTGGCGGATACCTTTGTTCCTGTTTCGGAGTGGGTCGATAATCCGGATGATGCCTGCGTTGTAAATGCCGGCGGCGGGGATTATGCATACAGCCTGCAAAACTCCAAGCTTTTAAACGATGCCGGAATAAAATGCTCGGATATGTACATGGTGATAAAGCAGTGCTTTAAGGACAAGCCCAATGCCAAGGCTGTCTTTGAAAGCTCAAAGGAGCTTGCGCGCTCACTTGCACAATAGCTTTAAATTAGATATGAAAGGAGCGGTAGGAATGGCCGTTGTTATTTCTGATCCCGCCCGAAGTGAATATGAGATGTTTTCCCGCTACCGCGCCGGGCATGACCCTGCGCTTCGGGATGAGATAGTGGAAAATTACATATATATAGCCGAAATACTTTCAAGGCGCTTTTCAAACCGGGGCGCGGAGTATGACGATATATATCAAATGGCGTGTATGGGGCTTCTGAGCGCAGTGGAGCGTTTCGACCCCGAACGGGGCGTTAAGTTCGCTACATTTGCCACACCTACGGTGCTGGGCGAGATACGCCGGTATCTGCGCGACAAGGGCGGTATTATACGAGTTCCCCGCAGGCTTTATGAGATTTTTTACAGGGCGGAGAAAATCAAACGCTCTCACGCACAGGCAACCGGCGATGAGATTGCGCGTATTTTGGAAATTCCCAAGGAAACTGTGGAGGAAGCGTACTGCGCGGGGGATACGGCGTTTATACATTCTCTGGAAAACGAAGCCTTTGCGGACGGGGAGCTTAACCTTATCGATACGGTGGGCGTTGAGGACAACAGCTTCTTAATGATAGAAAACCGCGATATGCTGCGTTATCTCATGGAGAACATGAACGATGAGGAGAAAAAATTCATAGAGCTTAGGTATGACAAGGAGTTTACTCAGCGTCAGATTGCCCAGATTATGGGCGTTTCGCAGATGTATATATGCAGATTTGAAAAAAAGCTTTTAAAAAAGCTCAGAAAACTATATTTCGAGAAATAAGGAGGAAAATAAAATGAATAAGGCAAAGAAGGAATTTATAGAATTTATGATGGAGGCGGATGTGCTTCGCTTCGGTGATTTTGTTACAAAAAGCGGCAGACGCACACCCTATTTCGTAAACACCGGAAACTACAAAACCGGAAAGCAGATTGCGGGCTTGGGCAAGTTTTATGCGGCTTTGGTAAACGAGGTATGCGGCTGTGAGTTTGACTGTATGTTCGGTCCGGCGTACAAGGGCATTCCCCTGGCGGCAGCGGCGGCGGCATCGCTTTATAACGAATACGGCATTGACAAGCCTTATTTCTTCAACCGCAAGGAGGAAAAGGACCATGGCGAGGGCGGCTCCATTGTGGGCTACAAGCCCCAGGACGGCGACAGAGTAATCATCATCGAGGACGTTATAACCGCCGGAACGGCCGTAAGGGAAACCATGCCTGTTTTAAAGGGTGCGGCAGATGTTAATGTAGAGGATATGTTCATCTCGGTAAACCGCTGTGAGGTGGGCAAAACTCCCGGCAAGACCGCCGTTATGGAGGTAATGGACGATTTCGGAATTAAAGTTCATTCCATAGTAACCGCGGCGGACATATGCGAATACTTAAGAGAAAGCGGCGAATATGACGATGTTTTAAAGAGAATGGAAGAGTACATGGACAAATACTGTATATTCTGATTGGAGGAATGACTATGAAAAAGCTATTGTCGGCACTTGCCGTTTCGGCGCTGCTTGTTTTGGGCGCGGCGGCAAGTGCGCAGGCGGACGATATAACCGTTATGCTTGACAACGAGGCTGTGGAATTTGACCAGCAGCCGATTATCACCGACAACCGCACGCTTGTGCCGGTAAGAGCGGTGTTTGAGAAAGCGGGCGCCTTGGTGGAATGGGATCAGGCAAGCCTTGTGGCGACCATCACAAAGGGCAATTACACAATACGCATAAGCCCCGACAGCGACGTTATGTACAAAAACGGACGCTCCATTGCCCTTGACGTGCCGGCGCAGATTATAAACAACAGAATTTTAATCCCGGTAAGGGCAATTTCCGAAGCTATGGATTTTAAGGTTACCTGGAACGGGTATTTAACCACAGTTTTAATCTCAACGGACTCAGTTCCCTACAGAGCCTTTGCGGGAGTTAAGCGGGGCTTTAGGGATATGCGCGACATTGCGGATTTATACATAGAAACCGACGGCAAAGGCTTCTCGGATTTGGACGGGGACGGGTCTTTGGAAACCATCGAGTTTAAGAAAATGACCGAAAACGAGGGTCAGGACGGTGTTCTTGTAATAAACGGCACAGACTACACCTCGGCACTTTCTCACATGGCATCGGCAGGCTCTGTTGCGGCGATAAACATTAACAACGCTTCAACCGACCGTCAGCTTGTAGTGGTGGAAAACGGCGATGTGAACACAGCACATTTCTTCACCTTTGACGGAAGCGCGCTTACCGAATGTGAATACTCAAAGCCGGTAAGCTTTTCGACCAGGCTGCTCTTTGACGAGAAGAAATACATTCTCTCGGATCTGCACGGCTTTTTATTCACCGATATTATGGTAACGGGCAGTTAT
Source organism: Clostridiales bacterium (assembly GCA_029226975.1). Classification (GTDB taxonomy): domain Bacteria; phylum Bacillota; class Clostridia; order UBA1381; family UBA1381; genus Ornithomonoglobus_A. The sequence continues at coordinate 4,354 of JAQXZB010000007.1, forward strand.
TACGAATTTAACGATAATGATTTCGGTTACTACCGCACCGGCGCAAGCGTAAGGGAAATTGCGCCCAGAACTCTCACCAACGTATATGATGACGGTATGCTCTACCGCATGATTGTGACCGACAAGTATGACGAGGGCGCGTACAAGAATGCGGCAACATATGAAAAGGTATATTCCCAGACCTTTGAAACCTTTAACCTGTTAAACATTTACGTTGATGACAACGACCCCTCCTACTTTGAATTTTACATTGAGATGGAGGACGGAACAAAGGCGGTAATCATGCCGTATACCGCATAATTTTTTGAAAGGACTTTGAGCAGATGAAAAAAATTACAGCCGCGCTTGTGACTCTGTTTATGTCGTTTTCGGTTTGCGCTCACGCCTATGACGTGGTAAACCTACCCAAATCCATGCCGCTTTCGGACGCTATGGGAATTTTCGACAGCTCGGAAATTACCTATGCGACCGTTTCCGACGTGGCGGACGGCAGATTTATAGAGCTTGGAGCAGAGCAGATAAAGGAATTTTTCGACAGGGCGGAAAATATCGAGGTTTACAGAGCGATAAACCCGACGCCCTTTAGAGGTACGGCGATAAATCTTTACACCTCAAACGGTGTAATGAGCTATTATCCCGCATCAGGAGTACAGATAGGGCTTTACGGCTCAAACAATTACATATGCTACAAGGCGAAGGACGAGGGCGAAGCGTATCTGACAATTATCGATTCATGGTATCGGGACGCCGAGCAGACCTATCCCGGCGAGGAAATACACCGAAACACGCTCTATGACTTTTTAAAGCTGCCCCAAGGCGGCTGGGCGGTTGATTATGTTAAAAATGCCGCCGCAAAGTCAATCCTTCCCTATGAGCTGACGAGCCGATACGGGAACTACATTTCCCGGGAGGAGTTCTGTGTGCTTGTGGGACAGCTTATAACGGTTGTGGAGGGCTATCCGAATTTGGAAACATATGTGCAGAAGAAAAACGGCGCATATCTTAAGAATATATTCACCGACTGCGTGGGAGCGGACGAGTCGATAGATATGCTCTATGCTCTTGGGGTTGTAACGGGAAAGAGCGATACGGAATTTATGCCGGACGCGACCCTGACCCGCGAGGAGGCGGCGACCATTTTAATGCGCGCGGCAGGGCTTATGTGCTATGTGGGAATTACCGTTTCGTCAACGGCGTTCTCGGATAAGCAGAGCATTTCGCCCTGGGCGGACTATGCGGTTACATGGGTAAGCGAAAAGGGGATAATGAACGGAGTGGAGGACAACCGCTTTGACCCCCATTCGGCCTACACCGTTGAACAGGCGGTTACAACCGTTGACAGGCTTTATGATTATATCGCATCTCTATGATAAAAAAGCGTTAAAATGCATCAACCCCCTAACCCCCAATCTTGGGGGCAAAGAGGTACGCTTTTTTTGAACAAGCAAAATTGCTCACTCAAAATGAGCAATTTCCTATGTTATAAAAAAGCTTTTGACAAAGCTGCGCCTTTGGCGCAAAGTAAGCTTTTTTGCTAATAGGAAATTGAGAAATTTCCTATTAGATAAAAAAAGGACCCCGCAAGGTCCTTTTTTTTAAGCTTTTTATGACTTTAATTTAAACGAAGTGCAGTCCGTACATTCAATCATTGTCGGATTTGCCTCGTGGGTGCCCACCTGAATACTTGAAAGCGAGCAGTAATCCTTGGACTGGCAATGATGCTGACATTGTACCACCGTACATCTTATGCTCTTGTTCTCGTTAGTGCAATTACTCATTTTGCAATACCTCCGTTAATTTAATTAAGGGGACGCTGCCCTTGCACTTATTATATCCCAAGGATTTTTTTATATTCATTTTTTAAAACGGGTTTTCCGTCGGGTACCTGTCATTTTTCGGATGGTTATAGCCTATATCCTCCACAGGAACGCCTATATATTTGAATACCTCAAAAAGCGTCCTGCCATGGTGTCCGAAAGCAACCGCACCATGGTGGGGGAAATTGCCCTCGATAAGCACATGACGGTAGAAGCGTCCCATTTCGGGAATTGCGAACACTCCTATTCCGCCGAAGGACTGCGACGCTACCGGCAGCACCTCGCCGTTTGCGATATACGCCCGAAGCTTTGTATCCGCTGTGGACTGAAGCCTAAAGAATGTAATATCACCGGGGATAATATCGCCCTCAAGAGTGCCGTTGGTTACTTCAATCGGCAGTGAACGCGCCATAATCTTCTGATACTTCATCGAATATGAGCAAAGCTTTGAGGTGCAGGTGTTTCCGCAGTGGAAGCCCATAAAGGTATCCTTTATGGTATAGGGATACTTCCCGGCAATGCTTTTTGCGAACATATCCTTTGGTACGGAGTTGTTTATATCCAGAAGCGTTACCGCGTCCTCGGACACGCATACGCCGATATACTCCGACAAACAGCCGTAAATATCCACCTCACAGGAAACCGGGATTCCGGCGCCGGTAAGCCGCGAATTTACATAGCAGGGCACAAACCCGAACTGGGTCTGGAACGCCGGCCAGCACTTGCCTGCCAGGGCAACGTATTTTTTCGAGCCTTTGTGAGCTTCAATCCAGTCAAGCAGAGTAAGCTCATACTGGGCAAGCTTCTCCAAAACCTCCGGCTTTTTATTGCCCTCTCCAAGCTCGGCTTCCATTTCCTTGGCCTTTTGCGGTATTCTTTTATCACCGGCATGGGCGTTAAACGCCTCGAACAGGTCAAGCTCCGAATTTTCCTCAATCTCCACGCCCAGTCTGTAAAGCTGATATATGGGCGCGTTGCAGGCGAGGAAGTTTAAGGGACGCGGACCGAAGGATATTATCTTTAAATCCTTTAAGCCTACAACCGCTCTTGCGATTGGCACGAACTCGTTAATCATGTCCGCACATTCCTCCGCGTCGCCTACGGGGTATTCGGGTATGTAGGCTCTCACGCCCCGAAGCTTCAGATTATAGCTTGCGTTTAACATACCGCAGTAAGCGTCGCCCCTGTCATCCGACAGACAGCCGACATTTTCTTCCGCTGCGGCAATGAACATCTTGGGGCCGTCAAATTCCTGAGCAAGCATTGTTTCTGAAATTTCGGGACCGAAGTTGCCCAAATACACGCACAGCGCATTGCAGCCCGCCGCCTTAATATCGGCAAGAGCCTGCTTCATATGCAGCTCGCTCTCCACAATACAGACGGGACATTCATATATATCCTGCGGGTTGTATTTTTTCGTATACGCTTCCACAAGCGCTTTTCTTCTGTTTACGGACAGCGATTCGGGAAAGCAGTCCCTCGAAACCGCCACTATGCCGATTTTTACCTTTGGAATATTGTTCATTTTCTATAACTCTCCCTCTTTTATATTTAAAGCAGTGCGTACTTTAAAATAAACAGTATCGCCAGCACATACATAAGCGGTGTAATCTTCTGTCTGTTCTTCTTTCCTGTTACAAGGTTGATGATAACATATGAGATTACTCCGAAGAAGATACCCTCCGAAATGCTGTAAGCAAAGGGCATCATTATCATTGCCAAGAACGCCGGAACGCCCTCGGAGAAGTCGCTGAAGTCTACCTTTACGATTGAGCCTATCATGTATACACCCACAACGATAAGCGCCGGAGCGGTAGCAAAGGTCGGGATTGCGATAAACAGCGGAGCAAGCACAAGCGCGATTATAAACAATACGCCCGTAGTCGCGGCCGCAAGACCGGTTCTTCCGCCCTCGGAAACGCCTGAGGAGCTTTCAACATAGGTGCTGATTGTCGATGTACCCAAAACCGCACCGACGGTTGTGCCGACAGCGTCCGCCAAAAGCGCGCCCTTAATTCTGGGAAGCTTGCCGTCCTTGTCCAAAAATCCTGCCTTTGTGGATACGCCGATAAGCGTTCCCAAGGTATCGAACAGGTCAATGAACAGGAATGTAAACATGATTACCAAAAAGTCTATAAGCTTTATTGATGAGAAGTCAAAGGTGAAGCACTGACCGAATACTTCCTTTATCGAACCGAACTGATAGCCTGTCCATGCCGGGATACATGAAATTGCGGGCTGATAAATTCCGGTAAGCTCAAGAATGATACCCAGTATCCATGTAATTACGATACCCAATAAAATTCCGCCCTTAACTCTTTTAAATATCAGAGCCGCCATGATGATAATTCCCGCAAGTGCGATAAGCGCGGTCATAGCGGTGTTGTTGAAGTCCTCGCTAAAGGACCCCAAAGCCAAGAATGTTGATTCGTTTGAAACAACGATACCCGCGCCCTTAAAGCCGATAAATGCGATAAACAGACCGATGCCGGCGCTTATCGAATACTTCAGGGACTGGGGAATGGCGTTAAAGATTGCTTCGCGAACATTTATAAGCGAGAGGATTATAAATATAATACCCTCAACAAATACCGCAAACAGCGCAAGCTGCCAGGGAACGCCCATACCCATTACGAAGGTATAGGTAAATGTCGCGTTAATGCCCATTGCGGGGGCAAGCGCAAACGGATAGTTTGCAAAGAATGCCATGCAGAAGCAGGCGATTGCCGAGCCGATGGCGGTCGCCATCAAAACGCCGTTGGCGTTCATGCCCGTTTCGGAAAGAATGGAGGGGTTTACCGCAAGTATGTACGCCATTGTCATAAATGTCGTAATTCCCGCCATTACCTCGGTTTTCACGTTGGTGTTGTTTTCCTTCAGTTTGAATAATTTTTCGAACATATTGTTCCTCCTTATGTTGCTTTAAAGTATTTCCCAACCGCACCGCCGCTTCCCGTAACGCCGGATACGGAATAAGACTTTTTTATTGTTCCCTACTCTCCTATATGGAATTATACCAAAAATTCACCCCGTTTGTCAATAAAAATAAGTAAACTCTGTAAAAAATATCCCATAATTTTACCAAATGCGCCTACATCATAATCCGCACCGCCGCCGCGGCGGCAATAATCCCGGCAATATCCCCCGCAATTGCGGCGGGCAGGGCCCTTATAGCGTTTTTTGAACGCACACCGGCAAAGTATATCATCACGCAGTAAAAGGTGGTTTCCGTTGAAGCGCATATCACCGAAGCGAGCCTGCCCTCAATGCTGTCGGGTCCGAAGCGGGATAAAATATCGCTCAAAAGCCCCAAAGAGCCGCTTCCCGAAACCGGGCGCAGTGCGATAAGGGGCATAACCCCATGGGGAATACCAAAAAAATCCGCCAAGGGTGCGGCGGCGGAGCAAAGCATATCCATCGCGCCCGATTCCCGAAGCATTGCCGCCGCCACAAGCATTGCCAAAAGCGGCGGATAGATACGCGCCGCAATTTTCATTCCGTCCTCCGCTCCCTCCAAAAACATATCGTAAGCGCTCTTTTTTGCGGCAAGGGCAAAAATTACAATTGCCGCAATTATCCCCGGAACAATGTATGCCACCTTTATATTCTCCTTTCATTTTGAATTTAATTCTGTTACAAACGTTGATTTATTTAATGATTTGTGATATAATATCTTGAATAGTGTAAATTCGGAGGATAGTCATGGTATTTTCAAGCCTTATGTTTTTGTGTGTATTTGGGCCTCTTGTGCTGATTTTATACAATTTGTCAAAAAACATAACCTATAAAAATATAATACTGGTTGCGGCGTCGCTGTTTTTCTATGCCTGGGGCGAGGCGATGTACATACCGCTTTTGCTGTTTGCCGTTTTGGCAGGCTACGGGGCGGGGCTTGTTATCGACCGTTATTATGCGCGCCCGGCTGCAACGGCGGCGATGATTTTGGCGGTTATTGTAAACCTGGGACTTTTGGGCGTGTTTAAATATGCGGACTTTTTTGTGGATATTGTAAACAATGCTCTTTCCCTCACACTTAAAAAGCCCTCCCTTGCACTGCCTTTGGGAATTTCGTTTTTCACGTTCCAGACTCTTTCCTATATAATAGATGTCTACCGGGGCAGAGTTCGGGTGCAGCGTTCCCTTTTGAAATTTGCGGCGTATGTTTCGATGTTTCCCCAGCTTGTGGCAGGGCCAATTGTTCGATACACCGATATTGCCGGCTCGCTTTCAATGCGAAGGGTTAGTGCCAAAAATTTCTCGGCGGGAGCGAAGCGGTTTGCGGCAGGGCTTTGCAAAAAGGTTGTGCTTGCCAACAATGCCGGCGAGATATGCACAATGCTCTTGGGCGGTCCTGTGTATACAACCGCGTCCTCATGGCTTGGGATAATCATGTACACCTTTCAGATTTATTTCGATTTTTCGGGTTATTCGGATATGGCTATCGGGCTTGGGAAAATGCTTGGCTTTGATTTCCCCGAAAACTTTGAATATCCGTATATTTCAAAGAACATAACCGAATTTTGGCGCAGGTGGCATATTTCCCTAAGCTCCTTTTTCAGGGATTATGTATACATTCCCTTGGGCGGAAACCGCCGCAGTGCGGTAAGAAACCTGTTTGTTGTATGGGCGCTTACCGGGCTTTGGCATGGTGCAAGCTGGAATTTCATAATATGGGGTTTGTTTTACGGAGTGCTTCTGTTTTTGGAAAAATTCCCGCTAAAGCGCGTTATTCCGAAGCTTATATCACCCTTTTGCCATATTTATACGATGTTTTTCGTGATAATGGGCTGGGGAATATTCTATTTTACGGACATAGGCGAGCTTTGGCTGTTTTTGCAGCATGCTTTCGGAGTGGGCTGTGACCTTTACGATTTGACAACCGTATCCACACTTTGCACCAATCTGTGGTTTATTGTGCTGTGCCTGATTGCCATGACGCCGATACCGTCCGTAGTATTTAATTATATGTGCAAAAAATCGAAAATATTCGCAGTGGTGTTTGAGCCGCTGGTGGTAATAATCGGCTTTGCGCTGAGCTTTGTGCTGCTTGTGGGCAACACATACAACCCGTTTTTATATTTCAGATTTTAGGAGGAAACCCAATGAAGGACAGAATTGTTACGGCTGTATTTATACTGCTCCTCGCCTGTTCGGCGGCGCTTTTTCTCATGCCCCGGGACGAGGCAAGCTTTAAAAGCGAAAACCGCACCGGTGCTAAGCTGCCCGGCATATCGGACATTCAATCGGGGGAATTTCCCTCAAAATTTGAAAGCTTTGTTGACGACAATATCTCATTCCGTTCGCATATAACGGAGCTGTCCTCGTTTTTAAACTCCTCGCGGGGCATAGAACCGCCGGACGGAAAGCTTGTTTACACCCAAAAGGACATCGGAACCAAAACCGTAAAAAAAGCGTCCCTTCTTGTTCTTGACCGCCGGGTCATGGAGGTGTTTAACAAGGACGAGGAAGCGGAGGACGCGTATATAAGCTGTCTTAACAAAATCGCACTTTCTGTACCGGATAACGTAAAGCTCTATTCGATGCTCATTCCCACAGCCCTCGAATTTACCGACCCGGTTTACAGAAATATTCAGTCCTCGCAAAAGAGGACCATTGATCACATATACGAGGCTCTTAACCCGAAATTTACAACCGTAGACGCTTATTCGACCCTTGCAAACCACAGTGACGAATACATTTATTTCGGCACAGACCACCACTGGACAATGCTGGGCTCCTATTACGGCTACAGCGCGTTTATAAAAGCCGCCGGCACCGCGCCGGTGAGCCTGTCGGGCTTTAAGAAAAATACGGTAGAAAGCTTCTTCGGACCATTAAGCGCCGAGGTCGACCCCGGCGATATAGACCCGGACACGATAGAATGGTGGGACACCGAGGAGGTAAACGATATAGAAACCGTCATGTACGGTTTTTCAAACGGCAAGCCCCAGGAATACCACGCTCCGCTTCTTGACAAGGAAAAGGAGGATTATTCGCTGTTCCTCTCCTCCGACCACCCGCTTGCCCTAATAAAAAACAACAGCATTTTAAACGACCGCACTCTTGTTATAATAAAGGACTCCTATGCAAACGATTTTGTTCCCTGGCTTGTAAACAACTACCGAAGGGTGGTTATGATAGACCCCAGGGGCTTTGAGGGGAGTATAGCGGATATTGTGAAGGATTACAATGCGGACGAGCTGCTTGTGATGAATTATATATTCACCCCCACATTTACAGATTATTCCGACCTTTTGGAGGAGATAATGTGAAAAATAAGCTGCGCATCTCATCTCGAAAGTCTGCCTTGAAGTATACACATACGTCGGCGGCAGCCTTTCGAGCGACCTGCTTGCTTCTTTTCCACATTATGATTTGTGCCAACGCATGGCGGCGGAATGGAGGAGATACTGTGAGCTTTAAATACAGTGACGACAACAAGCTTTATCATACCTGGAACTATCATCTTAGGCATAAATTCGGGCAGAAGGTATTTAAGGTATCCTTAAATGCCGGATTTACCTGTCCCAACATAGACGGGACAAAGGGTGTCGGCGGCTGCACCTATTGCTCGGCTTTGGGGAGCGGTGATTTTGCCGGCTCTGCGGCAAAGCCCATAGGCGAGCAGTTTGAGGAGGTAAAGGCGCAGCTTCACAAAAAATGGCCGGACGCAAAATACATTGCCTATTTTCAGGCCCATACCAATACCTACGCACCTGCCGGGGTGTTAAGGGAGCGCTTTGAGAGCGCCCTTTGCAAGGAAAACGTTGTGGGCATAAGCATTGCCACCCGGGCGGACTGCTTAGAGGAGGATGTGCTTGATTATTTATCGGAGCTTAACGAAAGAACATATCTCATTGTTGAGTTGGGGCTTCAGACAATCTTTGACGAAACGGGCAAAAAAATCAACCGCTGTCACACCTACGGCGAATTTTTAGAGGGCTATATCAAGCTTCGGGAGCGCAAAATCAACACCTGTGTGCATTTGATAAACGGACTTCCCGGAGAGAGCAGGGACATGATGATAAAAAGCGCAGAAGCGATTGGTGCGCTTCGTCCCCACTGCGTAAAGCTGCATCTGCTCCATGTGCTGAAAAACACCGAAATGGCGCGCCAATACGAAAGGGGCGAATTTGGGCTTTTGAGCCTTGAGGAATATGTGGATATTATAATAAGCCAGCTTGAACGCTTTCACGAGGACACCGTAATTCAGCGGCTCACCGGCGACGGCGCCAAGGACGAGCTTATCGGTCCTTTGTGGAGCCTTAAAAAGTTTGTGGTTTTAAACGAAATTGACAAGGAAATGAAACGCCGCGGCACTTATCAGGGACGGCTGTTTAAAGAAAATTGATGAGGAGGATTATCATGAAAATAAAAGAATCTGCCGAAAATTATCTTGAAGCGATACTTATGCTTAAACAAAAAAACGGAAACGTGCGCAGCATCGACATAGCCCGCGAGCTTTCCTTTACCAAGGCAAGCGTTTCTGTGGCGATGAAATCCTTTCGTGAGGAGGGATACATCACCGTAGACGAGGACGGACTTATTTCCCTTACGGACAAGGGTCTTGACATTGCAAGCCGTATATATGAGCGTCATGAGATAATAGCCAAGGCGCTTATGGCTTTGGGCGTGGACGAAAAAACCGCCTATGAGGACAGCTGTAAGATAGAGCATGACATAAGCTGCGAAAGCTTTGACGCGCTCAAACACCATCTGCACGAAAAAGGAATAATTTAATATAAAAGCGAAAAGGAACTGTAAAAGCTTCTTTTCGCTTTTTATTTTATGGCAATTTTCTTAGGGAAAATCCCAGCTGCGTGAGCATTTCCCTGTCCTTTGCGGCGGTTATTCCGCTTGTGGTGAGCATATCACCGGAAATGGCGGCGTTTGCGCCGCTTTCAAACACGCTTTTTCCGTTTATAATGGAACAGCGGTCAAAATCATCGGAGCAGAACTTTTTGCGTATACGCTCCGCATTAGCGGCAAGATTATCGTCATTTAACAAAGAAAGGGCTTCTTCCTTTGTTATGCCGTTCATTACCTTTTCAAATATCATACCGGCATACCTGCCTTTGTAAGAGCGCGGCGCACCTCAAATGCCAAATAGCTCGTTATAAGCGCCTTTATAATGTCAAAGGGAACAAAGGGGAACACGCAAAGCCCCAGTGACTCCCAAACTCCCATGTGCTGAACGAACATAAACTGCAATGTTCCGAAGAAATAGCATACAACAATTCCTAAAACCGAAGCGCCGAAAATCTGCGCCATTGCCAAAAGCTTCTTTCCTGCCAAGCGTCTTGTAAGCAGACCCACTATAATCGACACAAGTATATATGAGCTTATGTATCCGCCGGTAGGTCCCAAAATCACTTGAATACCGCCCTTAAAGCCGGAAAAAATCGGCAGTCCCACTGCGCCCAGCAGAATATACACCAATACGGAAATCGTGCCGCGCTTCCAGCCCAAAATCGATGCTGTAAGCAGCACTCCCAAAATCCCCATGGTAATCGGAACGGGTCCGATGGGAACCGTAATAACCGAAAAGACGCACAATGCCGCCGCGAAAATCGCGCAGAGTACCATATTTTTTGTTTTCATAAAAATTCCTCCTAAAAACCAAAATCCGACAGTTATTTTACCACATAAAAAAGCAATTGTCAACCCCTATTTCATAAAAAGGTTGACAATTGCTTATTATCCGAAAAAACCGCCGATAAATTCCTCTATATTCGAGCAGGTCATTGCCGAACTCATAACGCACACTCCGTCCGCACCGGACGCGATAACGCTTTTTGCATTTTGGGGAGTTATGCCGCCTATGGCAAAGACCGGGATTGTGACCGAGTGCCTGACATTTTCGATAAAATCCAAGCCGCGGCCGGCAAGCCCTTTTTTGCAGTCGGTTTCAAACACATGACCGGCAATCACCCACGCCGCGCCCATTTCCTGCGCCTGCCGCGCTTCGTCGGGGGAATGTACGGACACACCCACCTCAAATTCATGAGCAAGACTTTTAGTGTCCCTTAAAATTCCCATGGGAAGCTGTATTCTTTTACAGCCCGCATTTTTCGCCGCCCCAAAAAAGCTGTGGGCAATTATATGGGGACAGTAAACCTGTTTTAAAAGCCTTTCATATTCACTCTCCGAAAGGTCCTTTTCCCGAAGAATTACATCTGCGCCCAATTGAGTTATTTTTTTTATTCGTTCCTCAAAGTCCCCGGCGCACAAGGCTCTGTTTGATACCGCAATCAGCCTACACATAGATATAATCACTCATTACCGGCTGAAGTCCGGCGTCCTCAATTGCCTTGTAGACCTCCTCAACGCTTCTGCCGTCGGAGATTTCAAACTGCTCGTCGCCCTTCTTTTCGCCGTCTCTGCCGCCTATGCCCACATCCACGCCGCCGGAGATTTTTGTTGCGGCAATTTTTATAACGTTGTTTCTGAAGCGTTCGCATTCCCTTGTGGAAATGGTAATGCTTGCAAAGGGCATAAACAGCCGATATGCGCATATAACCTGCAAAAGCTGTGCTTCATGGACGTCCTTGGGATTTATTTTATCGTTATTTATTATGGGTCTTAAACGGGGACAGGAAAACGCAATTTCCGCATGGGGATATTTTCTCTGCAGTAAATATGCGTGCATGCCCGTTGCAAAAGCGTCCTTTCTAAAATCCGAAAGTCCCAAAAGCGCCGCAAAGCCCACGCCCCGCATACCGCCCAAAATTGCCCGTTCCTGCGCATAGAAGCGGTAAGGGAAAATTCTTTTGTGTCCCGCAAGATGCAGGGTTTCGTACTTGTCGCTGTTGTAGGTTTCCTGGAACACCGTCACATAGTCCGCACCGCATTTATGCAGATACGCGTACTCGTCACTGTTCATGGGATAGACCTCAACGCCTATCACCTTAAAATATTTCTTTGCCAAGGCACAGGCTTCTCCGATATACTTAACATCGGACATTTTCCTGCTTTCGCCGGTCAGAATGAGAACTTCCTGAAGCCCGGTTTTTGCGATTGCCTGCATTTCATGCTCAATCTCGTCCCTTGTGAGCCTTGCACGATGTATGCTGTTATGGCAGTTAAAGCCGCAGTAAATGCAGTAATTTTCACAGTAATTGGCAATGTATAAGGGCGTGAACATCATTATCGAGTTTCCGAAATGCTTTCTCGTTTCCTCCTGTGCCCGCTGTGCGATTTCCTCCAAAAAGGGCAGTGCCGCCGGGGACAGTAAAGCCTTAAAATCCTCCGGCGTTACCGTATCGTGATTAAGCGCCGCTTTCACATCGGCATCGGTGTATTTGTCATAATCATATTCTTCCATTAGCTCCGTTACCTGCAAAAGCATATCCGAGTCGATAACCTCCATGCCCGGCATATATTCCATATGATTTACCCTGTTTTTAGGGTCAAGCTCTTTTATTTCCATTTTAGTGTCCCCTTAATCTCTCAAAAATCCCGTAAGCGGCGAGGACGCGCTGGCTTTTCCCTCAACAACTCGTCCCATTCCGCAAAGGTATGCGCTTCTTCCGGCTTCTATCGCCTTTTTAAACGCCTGCGCCATGACCGCAACGTCACCGGCGGTGGCAATAGCGGTGTTTGCCATAACCGCCGCCGCGCCCATTTCCATTGCCTCACAGGCCTGGGAGGGCTTGCCTATTCCGGCGTCAACGATTATCGGTAAATCAATTTCATCAATGAGGATTTTTATAAAATCCTTGGTGCAAAGTCCCTTGTTTGTGCCTATGGGCGCGCCCAAGGGCATAATGCACGCCGCGCCGGCATTTGCCATATCCCGCGCCGCGTTTAAATCCGGGTACATATAGGGCATTACCACAAAGCCCTCCTTTGCAAGCTGTTCCGTTGCCTTGGCGGTTTCATAATTATCGGGCAGAAGGTATTTTGAATCCCTGATGCACTCTATCTTTATAAAATCACCGCAGCCCAGCTCCCGCGCCAAATGCGCAATGCGCACCGCCTCCTCGGCGTTTCTTGCACCGGAGGTATTGGGCAGAAGGGTCACGCCCTTTGGAATATAATCCAAAATATTTGCCACATCACCCGTTGCCGCCCGGCGAAGCGCCAGGGTTATTATCTGCGCCCCCGCCTGCTCTACGGCAGCCTTAATCAAATCCAGTGAATATTTCCCGGAGCCTAAAATAAATCTCGATGTAAATTCATGTCCCTTTAAAATAAGCTTATCTTCCATTTATATACTTCCTTTCAATCCGTATCCCGCTCTCCCAAAAGCAGTCTTATTATCATGTTCGCCTGATGCGCCGCGCATACCGTAACCCGCGGGGACATTAAACCGTTAGTGTCCCCCGAATCCGTTACTCTGTCGCCGCATATATAAAAGTTATCGGACAGGCGTTTTGTTGTTATCGAGTTTGCGCCAAGGTAACCTGCCATGCCGGAGCCGCACACAACCGTTTTACCCTCCTCAAGCATGGCATTTACAAGCAGAGCCTTATTTTCGGGGCGGTCAAAGGCTTCGCACACAAGCTCATAGCCCGAAAATACCTCCGATACATTCTCTGCCGTTACCCGAAGGGTTTTTATTTCAATATCCGCATAAGGATTTATCTGCCACATAAGCTCCCGCGCCGCCTCGGTCTTTTTTTTGCCCAAATGCTTTATATAATAATTCTGGCGGTTTAAATTGGTAATATCCACCTCGTCAAAATCCACCAGCAAAAGCCGTCCCACACCGGCGCGCACAAGCATCATTGCGATGTTGGAGCCAAGGCCCCCAAGCCCCGCAACGGCAACCCGCGCGTTTTTTAAGGTATTGTAAACCTCCTCGCCGTGGCGCTCGATAAGCGCCGATTTAATCATTTCAAAATCAACCGCCACCGACAAAGCTTACCACCTCCAGCTTGTCCCCGTCCTTTAAGACGGTGCTTTCATACTCCGCCCGCGGAACAATTTTTCCGTTTAATTCAACGGCAACAAAGGCGGTTTTGTATTTCCTTTTTTCAATCAGCTCCAAAACGCTCACGCCCTCAAAGCCCGAAAGCTCCTCACTGTTTACGAAAATCATGTTGCACCTCCCAAAATAAAAGGTCACGAAGAAGCCTACACCCGCGGTGGTGTACCCCTTCGTGACCGAACACTCTTTTTGTATTATAATACAATCATCTCAATTTGTCAAGCGTTTATGGGAAAAAATATTTTTGTTTCCCACTGCTCGACGGGAATTTTATCAAAATGGGAGGTAATGTATATTTCATAGGGCGCGCCCATGTTCTGCCTGCACGAAATAACCTGCCTGTTTGGGGCTTGCTCCAAGGTCACCCCGTAATTATTTTGATAGCTCATAATAGCACCTGCCCTTAGGGGAGAGTCAAGGGCTTTTTTTAAAAAATTACAAATATGCACCCTGTTCCAGAAGTTTTTTTCTAAGCGATTTCGCGTCAAGCTGCAAAGCGTCTGTCCCCGATAAGGCACACATTGCCGCCGCTGTGCCTGCCGCATGTCCCGTTGCCGCGGCATTGGGCGATACCCGAACTGCCGCCTGCGCTTCAAAATCCGCACTTATGCACCGTCCGGCGCAGAGCAGATTTTTTATGTCCCTGCTCACAAGAGCGCGATAGGGTATGGAATATATTCCCCCGTACCTTAACGAGTGTCCCTTCGCATAAACATTATCGTCCTGACCGTCCGGGGAATGAACATCTATGGGGTATCCGCCCTTTGATATCGTATCCGAAAACTCCCTCTCGCTTATAATATCCTTGGCACTTAGGGTGTAAGCCCCCTTTATCTGCCTTGAGGAACGCACACCGATAAAAGGCCCCGTAAACTCAACCTGCGCTTTTTTAAAACCCGGTATCCGCGTCCTTAACAGCTCTGCCACCTCCGCTGCCTGCCGCCTTCCCTCAATCTCCGCTCTTGTAAGTTCCTCGGCGTTTGTCGGGTCGGCACCGGTAATTCTGGTGGTATTTACTATAAATTCACCTCTTCTGTCCGTTTCAAAAATCAGAATGTCCTCTCTTTTAAAGGTTATTCTGCCCTCATTTTGAGCGGATTTTAATGTCCCCGAAAATCCGCCTACAGAAAGTCTCTCGGCTTTATCTGCAATTTTTATGTCCCCTTTTAATCTGGGGAACTCGTCCGGGTTTTCCTTTATGTATTTTTTTACCGCGGCGGTATCTACGCCCGTAAGCTTGAAATTCATTGTAAGCGGCTGGCATTTACCGTCGCTCTCTCTGCCCTTTGTAAATCCCGCACCGGCAATAAAAGCAAGCTGTGCGTCCCCGGTTGCGTCTACAAATAATTTTGCCGAAAGCTGCGCTTTTCCTCCTTTGTTATATATTTCTACAGATTTTAGTGTCCCCTCATACACCTGTGCATCGGTTATCACCGTATGATACAGAAGCTCTGCTCCGCTTTCAAGACACATTTCCTCAAGCTCCGTTTTCATTCCCTCCGCGTTAAAGGGCGTTACTGTGTAGGTATAGCCTGTGGTATCGAATATATGTCCGGCACAAAGCCCTTTGTTTTTCAATCGTTCTGTAAGCTCTGCGCCTATTCCGCGTATTACCTGAATTTCACCGGCGTGAAAGGTCATCATGGGTCCCGTACCGCAGGCGGTAAGCGTACCGCCCAAAAAGCCGTACTGCTCGATAAGCAAAGTCCTCGCTCCCGTACGCGCAGCGGCTATGGCGGCGCAGGCTCCGGCAATCCCTCCTCCGGCAATAATTACGTCATACATATCTTAATTTCTCCCCTCTTGCGGCTCACCTCATAAAGCCTTTGCTTATATATGACCGACTGCACATTTTTGCAGTTGCTTTTTATTATAATTTCGTCCGTTTTCGGCTCTTTATGCGCGGGAAAAAGCATATATGCATACTCACCCTTTGTCTTATGCTCCTTGATTAAGGTTAAAAACTCTCCGCAATATCTTTTTTTGTCGGTATTCGATGAAACATTTTCCCAACCGCCTTCGCGGATTTCCCGAATTACTTTTATGTCCCCGTCAGGGATATAAATACACAAGCCGCAGTCGTTTTTACCGCTTTTTACATAAATCTGTCTGTCCGATATGCTTACCTCAGCGTCCTCGTGAAGCAGGATATTTTCAATAATTGTTTCACTGCCGCCCGTCATGTCCGCACCCAAACACACGATTATATCCCCCAAAAAGAACCAAGCTTTTTTTCCTATATCGTTTATGTCCATGGCGCATACGCCGTTTTCTCCGAACATTTTGCCGGCGCATAAATCCTTGGTGCTTACAAAATTGGGCTTCGGATATATTCCTCTTATAACGGTTGTCCCCGGCAGACGCTCCATATCCACACAGGGAAAATACGCTCCCGAAAACCGAAATGGGTCGGTGTATAGATACAACATTCCGTCCGAGGTGTGCCATGCGGTTTGATTTTCGTTGTTTATGGACTCGAAATTTGCACTGCGCTTAGAATGCATCGCAAGCCCTGCCGCAAAGTCGTCTCGGCGCATAACCGCCCTGTCCATGGCTTTGAAATAATAAAAACCGTTTTTAATTTTAGTGTCCCCATATAGCCGCCGTATAAAATGCTCCGCTTTTTTATAGGCACTTTGCGCGGTTGAATAATACCTCGACATCTCTCTTCCGCGCACCATATCCATAAAAATACCCCGGTACATAAAGGGCAAAAAGGCTTTCTCGATTATTTTACCTATATTTTCCGTACCTTTTATGTCCCCGAAAAGCGCAAGCATATCCGACAGCCCGGCAAGCAATGAAAGCCCGTATCCGCCGTTATAGGGAATGTTTTTATGCTGTATAAAGGAACCGTCCTCATAAAATCCGTCTCCCTCACTCACCGTTTTTAAAATCGGTGCAATTTGGGTCTTTGCCATGTTAATCTCGTCCTCATTGCCGCATAAAATGCCGCGCAGAGCAAAAATCTCACATTCCCAAAGACGGTTTGCTCCCGTAAGAATTATTTCCCTGTGAAAATGCCGCTGTGCGCTCATATACTCTGCCAAAAGTTCAGCAGGTACGGTATCGTAAATCAATGTAAAAATCTGATTTAAGCTTCTCGGTATTCCTATTTCCCAAAACCACCAGTTTCCGAAAGGCTCGGTTTTATCGTTATAGAGGGGCAAAAGCTCATAAAGCTTACCTGTCGCCTCCCCGGCATCGCCGCCCTCCAAAAGCTCGGATAAAATCTTTGAAAAGGCAGCGTTTAAAGAATCATCGTCATAGGGCTTGGAGGTATTTTCACCGAAATAATGCACTGCCCCGGCAGCATAGTTTTCCCTTATTATTTTTTCGTATTTTTTTATAAGCTCTTTCATAATATTTTAAACGTAAGCTCAAAATCTCCGTCCGTTTCATAATCCACAAAATACAAAACATCCTCCGAAGCGTCATGAGCTTTTAGTGTCTCCTTACTTATTTTTGGTGTTATATCACATTCGAGCACCGCATTTTTTATAACCGCCTTGCCGTCCTTTATACAGGGCTTTATCACCGAAACAAATCTTTCGGTTATTTTATGGCATTTAGTGTCCCCAAATACAAATTTATCCTTTAATTCCACATAATCCTCTCCGACCTCAAAGCTTCTTTTAAGGGATTTAAGTGTCTTAATATCATATGCGGCGCAAAGCTCCGTTTCAAAACAACCGTTTTCGCTTTTTATTACCGGCGCAATTTTATCTCCGCCCTCGGCTTGGAGTTGTCCGTCAATTATGGGAACGCTGTGTCCTTTTGAGGAACAGCACAATTCCTCATAACGCTTTTCGGTAAAATAGTCATGGGTATACTCCCCCGCACCGTAATCGGCAAGAAGCTGATTATCCTTGTCGGCAATTATAAAGCTGCCCAAATCGTTGTGGTTGTGGCTTTCGCCGTTTGAGCCGCCCTTTGCGGAAAAGGCAAATTTTTTGCCTCGCTCAACGTACCAGCAGCAGTCGGCAAAAAAGCTTTCCTTTTGGGGCTCTTCCTTTATGCCCAAAAGTCCCTCGTCAAGGTAGAGAATTGACCTTAGGGCAGTGGCAAATCGGAAGCAATTGTCCACACCGTCCGAAATTTCATCGCTTATAAGCCGCACCTCGGCGCCGAAGCGGTTTCTGTAATAATGCGCCAGACCGGAATTAAAATGCGCGCTTCTTGAACAGTCGCTGTAGCTTATAACTGTATCCCCTGCCAAAAACAAATTCTGCTGACACCGGGCAATGGCTCTGACCTTGGGATTTTTGGTTAAATCAACACCGCACTTTTCCTTATACAAATCGGCAAACGCCGTAAAATACCAAAATCCGTAATTCCAATAGCCCAAGCCCTCCGGGCATATACCGTCATCGCCGAAGCCCGAAAGATAATTTTCCATAGCCGATAATATTCTGTCCTCTATTTGCTCAAACTCCGTCGGGAACTCGTAAAGAAACGCCATTCCCACCGACCCGGCGCATACCGCCGCCCAGTTATTTGTAATGCTTTCCCAGTTATAAACCTCCTCAATAAAGGGGCGCACCGTTCTTCTTTCGATTTCTTCGTGTATTTTTTGGCGCGTTTTTTGGGGAATTTCAATGCGTGTGCAGATTTCCGCCAATGCCTGTGCGGTTTCGGCGGCGAACAGGTCTATGACCCTCTCCGGCGCGGGATTGGATTTTTCCATATGTGCCGGCAGTGCCCAGGTAAACTCATCGCATATAACGTCAATCACACGCACCAACTCGTCCAAATGTTCCTTTTCGCCGTAAATAAGACACATCAGCGCCGACATAAGCAGTGCGCCGCGTCTTGTAAAATATACGTCCTCGTATTCCTTTCGCGAGCCGGTTTCATAGAAAATATCAAACAGCTCCCGCGTAAGCGGCAAAAACTCCCTGCCCCGGTATTCCTCATATCTTTTTTTCAGGTTTATAAGCTGTGCTTCAAAGGCTCTTAGCTCCTTTATTCTTTTAAAATCCATTTTCTTCCTCCAAAATTTTTTAGTATATTATATCATATCCGCAAATGCATTTCAAGCTCTTTATCCATAGGTTCCTGTTGAAAAAGGGGATGCCGAAAAACATCCCCTCCGTTGGCTTAAAAATATTTTTAAATCAATGTCACTGCTTAAACGCCGCCATATAATCGATTGACTGAACCGATGTGCCGACCACGCCCGCATCGGCAAGCGCAAGCTTTGCTTCCTGTATGCCGCTGCTTGTGATGACCTTCTCTTTGGAAAAGCGCGAGATATTCATTGACGGATCCGTATACTGCATTTTCATAATGAATACCCCCTTTATTCGGATTTCGGCGCAAACACAACGTTTACTTTATCCGCAAGCTCTGACGGAACATTGTATATGATTACGCCAAACTTTGCATTACCCTGTATAGAGCCAAACACCGTTTCGTCAACAGCAATCTCTGCTGTTTCAGTACCGTTTGAAAGCTTCCAGACATAGCTTTTACCTGCTTCTACAATAACCGAGTCAAACACAGCGCCTACGGAGCATATACCGTCCGTGTCACTCTCCTCGTTTCCGTATACTGCTTTGGAGGTAGGTGAAACATCACCCGACACCGGAGTGTCCGCTGTTGTACGGGTTACGTCAACCCTGGCAAGCATCGTTTTTGCAAGAACACCATTATCTGACGAATCAACCATCTGTTCAAAAACCAAATATCCATCAGTTTTTATATCTATATCTTTTATTTCTACTGATGTTAGTGTTTTGTATTGTACGGTTGATATTTTTTCCTTTCTTATCGGTGTTATTTCTGCCAACTTTTTATAAGTATTGCCTGCTTTAATTTGTGATTTATCGGTAATCTTTATGTCATTTAGCTGCTCTTGTGTTAATACATATACATTGAAATAATTTATTCCTTTGGAATCATTCGCAGACTTACCGCCTTTATATTCTAATCCATAATATACCTTTAAAGAAACCTTATCTCCGGCTTTAACACTTCCTATAGCTGTAGCTGATGAATTGTTTGTATCTTCTGACGGATAAAGTCCCATACATTTAACACTGCTTTTTACGTTTCCAAAAAAATCAGCCATATTGCCTTTTTCCGAAGTGCAGTTGATTTCGGCAAACCCGCTTGTTGTATTATTGCCGATTACATCAGATGCTATTGCACTCTGCGAAAAATTAACATCTTCACTGGGTGTGACTGCTATTTTTGTAATTGTCTGTTCTATAGGCAAATATATTTCCGTTGTGGTAGTGTCTGCCAAGGCTGTTATGCCCATTGCCGCTGCGGTCATTACCGCCGCTGCCGCTATTGAAATTAGCTTTTTAAACCTCATTTTTAATTCTCCTCTCTTTTTTTATGTTTCTGATTTGTATTCTTTTGTACTCACCCTTTCCCCCTTTCATGAGAATACGCAAAAAAGATACATATTCTGTATCTTATAAACGGCTTGCCCCAAAGCCCCGTCGGGGGGCTTTGGACATTACCCGTTATTGCTTATTTAAAATGCGGCACAGAGGGCTTTCATGTCCTCCCATACAAACGCCTTGTATTTTGCCGCGCCCGAAACCGCTTCAAATTCACGGATTTTTGCCGGGGTGGTCTTGTAAACGCTGATTAGTCTGCCGTCCGCGTCATATGCCGCCAGATACAGCACCGCATTGGGGTTTTGGGTGTCGGGAATTTGTATGCTTACCGTTACCTTGTCACCTGCGTTTACATCGGTTATTTTGTAATCCGTCACCACCGGAGCGTCACCCAAGACATATGCGCTCTCCGTTACCGTCAGATTATCGAAATATGTCGCGTTTTCTATGCCCTCATTGTTTGCAGATGAGGCGTGATACAGTTTAACGGCGGTTATACCCTCCTTTAAACGGTCAAAGAGATACTTGTTTTTCTCGTAGTCCTTTGCTTCGTAGACATAGTTGTAATTATCATACTGCAAAACATCGTCAAGCCACATCGAGAATGTTCCGGCGTTGGGGTTTATGCTGATTTTCACATTATACCACCTGTTATTTTCAATACCGGGCTTTATCTCGTAATAATTTCCGCAAAATCTCATGGATGTGAGCGTTACATACAGAAGCGGAATTTCTTTTCCGTCCTTTGTAACGGCGTTTACGCCTCTTGCGGCTCTTATTGCACTGTCGCCGCCCTCGAACATCATATCAAAGCTGATTGTGACATTGCTCTGAGGATTTTGTGCATCAAGCACCGGCAATACGGCATTTACGCTCTTGCCGCCGGTGGCTGCACCGAGCCTTAACGATTGTGATGTTTCGCCCGCGGGCACTGCCGCCGCCGCAGTGGTGTTTTCACCGTCCGCATCGACTGACGCCGCGCTCATAAGCTTTGCTCCGTTGTCAAAGGCTGCGGAGCTTGTTACGGTTTTATATGATGTATTCACATAATCCTTATGGGCAGGTCTTGTTACGGTGTATGTTGCACCGTCGTTTGCAAGGCTTGTCAAGCCGTCATTATCGGTAACAACCGCGTACATTGTGTGCACACCCGGCTCCGTATCGGGAGCAAATGTCCATATATCTCCGCTTTTTTGGGCTTGACCGCACAGGGTATCGTCAACATACACCTGCACACTCTCAACCGTACCGTCCGTATCATAGGCGCGGATTGTAATTTTTCCGTTTTCGTCCGCGTCCATTTGGGTTATATACGGAATGAATTTATAACAGTCGGTTTTTTTCGTTAAATCGGTATAGAAATAGTTTTCCCTCTCGTCCGTCTTAAACGGCGCCATGGGAAGCGATTTTACATTTACCAGATTAACTGCCGCCGGCGCTGCGGTCTGGGTTTCCACAAGCGCCCTGTCAACGCCCGGCGTATCGCTCCATGCGTATCTTACCTGCGGATTTTCTATTCCGGTTACATTTATTTCTATTTTATCACCCGAAATATTTACCTGCGCGTCACTATACACGCCGTTATCATCTCTTATTTCAAAGCCCCTCGGCGCTTCACCGTCCGTTGTGGAAAGAGCGCCGCCGGTATTTTTAAATCTTAAAACAAGAGTATCTCCCTCTCTTGTCATGCCTGCAAAGGAGGGGCTGTCGATTTGGCTGTCGGTTTCGTTTATGAAATCCGACACAAACGCCGCCGCTCTGTCGGCAATAGGCTGCTTATCCTGGGGATGCACATCGTTTGTGTTTCCCGTATCGATGCTTACAACGGTTTTTACATTGTCAAGCCTTTCGGATACATTCCACTGACCGGCTCTTACCCCAACGCCTATGCGCCCGGAATTGTAAATCTTTGCAAAGTTTGCCGTAGGAAGCTGGACTACCACAAAGGGCAGATTTTCGTCCCCGAAAACCTCTCTCCAGTTATTTATCAGAGAAACCATTGCCTTTTCATAGTTATTGTTCACATACCATGTATTGCCCTCGCCCTGGTACCATACCGCCGCGGCAAAGGACATATCCCTTACGGGCGAAATCCTCGAATAGAAATAGGTTGACTGAGAGGATTTTGCACCGGCGAACATACTTCTCATATCCGCGTCCCAGTTAAAGGCATAGTTGCCCGTCCATGCGGTTATGGCAGAGCCGTCAAAGCTTGCTCTTACAACGCCCACAGGGACATCGGGGTTTTCGTTTAAGACCCTCTTTCCTATCATATATCCCAAAGCCGAGAAGTAATAGGAGCCATCAACCGTTGCCGTTTTCCAGCCGGAGGTGTCCTCTGTGATAAAGAGCCTTAAATCCTCATAATCCTTATCTCTTTCGCTTCTCAGCTGTGAGAATGCCGAGAAGGTTCTGTTCATGTTCGACTGTCCGGCACACAGTATCACATCGCCCACAGCCACGTTTTTAAGGGTTATCACTCCGCCGCCGGAGCCGGTCAAAACCAAATCCGCGGACTTTAACGCATTCTGTGCGGGGAGGGTTATCG
Source organism: Clostridiales bacterium (assembly GCA_029226975.1). Lineage (GTDB taxonomy): Bacteria > Bacillota > Clostridia > UBA1381 > UBA1381 > Ornithomonoglobus_A. Next base: position 27,004 of record JAQXZB010000007.1, read on the forward strand.
CCCATTTCCCATGCTCTGCCGTACAGGAGGCGGCAGTGCCGTTAAAGCTTGCGGTTATAACCTCGCCGCTTTTGCCGCTGCCCTTTATTACAATGGGCTTTCCCCTTTGGAAAATCATGTTATCCGAATATATGTAATCCGTTAAAAACGTACTTACCAAAACCTTATCCGAGGCTTCGCCGGTATTGCCGTTGGAATTTTCGGCAACCGCCTTTACCGTATATTCGCCCTGTTCCAAAGCATTTAGTGTATACTCATAGGGCGCTTCGGTATCGGTAAAAACAAGGGTATCGTTTAAGTAAAACTCCACCGAATTTATCTCACGGTCCAAGGAGTCGGTTACGGAAGCCGTATATTGAAGCTCCGTACCGACAGTAACCGCCGCGTCCGAGGGTGTTCTCGAAAGGGTTGTTGTCACCACCGAATCCGGCTCCTTTGCGACCGTTGAAGAAAAGAGGCTGACATTGTCATAGAAAATATAATCATCGCTCCACTCGGTCTGAGTCTGCTCAAGGGTTATGCTCTTTAAATTATCAAGAGTGAACTTTACGGGCAGAGCCTGTGAATTTGCTATCTGTACTCCGTCAAGATAGGTTTCCACAATGCCGTTGTAGAAGTCCGCAATGATTTCTATATTATACCAGTTTTCGTAATCTATGGTTGTTCCCGAATATACCGTCTGTGATTTCCCGTCATAGGAATATATATTTTTTCCCGTAAGGGCGGTTTCTGCATTTGTCATAATCGGACAGTATTGACCCCCGTCCGTACTTGTAAGCTTTACGGCATAGGAGGGTACCTTCTTCCTCACCGTACCCAAATCATGCAGGGCAAAATCGAAAGAAAGCTTAAGCTTTGTTGTGTCCCCACCTGCCTCCGTTTCGGGAACTCTGTAAACCTCAATGCTCCTTGCGCCGCCCTTGTTTGTCGGTGTTCCCGAAGCGAGAATTTTCCCCGATGGAGCGGCCTTGCCGCCGGAGTTTCCTATGCTTTTTACCATGTCGTCGGTCACGCTCATATTTGACAGGGGCGAGGTATCGTCATTTCTGTAAATAAATCTAAGACTGTCCTCACCGCTTTGCAAATCAGGATAAAGAGCGTCCGTATTCCCCAGTGAAGAAGCGTTATCCCCCGAAAGCGACCACGCCTGTGCTTCAAAATCAAAGGTATGAAGCTTTGTCCATTCCTCCTGCGCCAGCGCGGGTGCGCCCGAAAGGGACGCTCCAAAAGCCGCCGCCGCAAAAAGTGCCGTTAATCTTTTAAGTTTCATTTTTTTCTCCTTTCTCAAAATACTGAATTATAGTCCGTTATCTGAATACCGCTTTGGGAAACGCCCATATTAAGGAGCGCGTCCTTGGCATCTTCCAGTCCGTCATCTTGTGCAATGCGAAGCTTGTAAAGGGGCTTCATCTCATTCCAGATAAATATTTTATACTCCGCCGCACCGGATATTGCCGCAAAGGAAGCTCTTCCCTCCTCTGCGGGCTGCTTATAAACCTTTGCAAGAGTTTTATCCGCATTATACGCCGCCAAATACAGTTCGTCACCGCTTCTCGCATCACCCGAAAGAGTAAAGCTTATTGTATCTCCCGCTTCTATATCCGAAACCGTCCAGCTTCTCGGAGCCGGGGTTGGTGTCGGCGTTGGTGTGGGGGTAGGTGTCGGGGCGGGAGTAGGTGTCGGTGTGGGTGTCGGTTCGGTCTGAGTTGTTTGGAAACCGAAATTATCCATTTTAAACGCCGCCGCCGAGGTTGACAAATCGGGATATATGCGCACCTGCACAATATCGCCGAGCGGTGCATTGTTTCCGTTTTCGTCCTTAAAGCTGTCCAATGCTAAGGTATATTCCTTTTGGGCACTTGTATCGAGAGTTACCTCGCTTTTGTATTCTCTGCCGTACTTATCCGCCAGTACAATTGGCAGTGTAAGGGTTTCATTACAGTATTCGTCCGAATATCCCACACTGTTTTTGCTCTGCCAATAACCACTCACACTCGGATCGGTCATGAGCCACGCCGTCATTTTAAGATATTCGGCACGGGTAAGATCCCATGATGAGGGCAGTGAGGAATACAGATAAGGAGCGTTGTCCATGGTATAGCTCTCCTTAAATATATACTGTATATCGTTGCCGCCGTCATTTATACAGCCCTTTGTGTCCACAATTTTAAAATACTCGTCCTCCGCGGTCGTAAGTCCGCCGTTTGCAAAGCTCATGCCGGTACCCTCAAAGGTTTCGGTGTAATTGACCTCATCTGTTATCTCGCCGGTCTTTTCAACAGGCATATACGAGAAGGTCAAATCGTCCACTACAAGCTCCGATGCCTGTGCATCGGACATATATATAACTATCGTGTCCGAGCCGGCAATGGTTTCTTGGCTGTTTTCTATCTTTGTGTTAAGGGAAAGCTGCGCACTGCTTACGCCCCAGTTTCCCAATGACGCGTCAAGGGTCGCCTGTCCGGTCATAACATCACCGTTATAAAGACAAACCACAAATTTCGAGGTCTGCGGATAACGCCTTGAGCCGTGGGAAATGGAATTTGCCTTTGTCTTTGCGCTTACCGCAAGCGCCTTGCTCATATCCCAATCCTCCAAAATCGCTCCGCTTATTTTCACGCTCTGGGCTGAAGTTCCCCAGTAATTATTGATTTTAAGAGCCGCACTGCCGTCATAGCCCGTGCCCTCGCTTATCTGTGCTGTGAAATACTTCGATTCGCTCTGATCTCCCTGTGCTTCGATTGTCATATCCGTCACATTATTATCAAAATCTGTCACAAAAACGGTCTTATAGTCCTCATTTGTGTCAATTTCGGGCTTGTTTGTGACATTTATATCATCTACAATAAAGGTTCCCGCGCTGTTTTTCTCGGCTCCGCCGAAGCGTATACCCCTCATTCTGCCCGCCTGCATAGGTGCACCGCAGTCTAAGAGATAAAACTCCGATATGGGTATGCGGTATTCTCTAAAGCCCATGCCTTCGAGATGCACTTCCACTTCATTTGTGTAGGTTTCATAAACCGGGTCTATTAAAGAAACGCTTATATCCTGTTCCCCGGTTAAGGTCTTTGCATAAAATACCAGCTCCGTACCATAGGACATATCGTCCTTTATGGCGGGACGGGATTTAAAGAAGTCGGAGGACGCCTGATAATCAACAACCGCTCTTGACATTTGCCCCTCGCCTCTTTTATAGGTAACGGCATAGCCGTTGGGCGAGCGGTAACCGTCCTGGGTAATTGCCGCGCTCATTTTCTCGTCCTTGGCGCCCTCAAGCACCGACAGCACCGGATAACGCTTCCAGCTCCACTCCCGCTCAAAGCCGTATTTTGCTTCCCGATACTGATACGCCGCGGTCTTTTCGGGATAATCCTTGGTAAATGAAATATTATCTATCCAAAATTCATCTTCCAATTTATATCCGGTATTTATTACCATTGAGCTCATCTCGTCCGGGTTTAAAAGCTCATCGCCCAAATCAAAGATATACTGCCGCCAAGAGCTGTCGCCCTCTTGGGTTATTATCCGCACACCCGTTCCGCCGACGCTTATATCAAGCCTTTGCGACGTTCCCGGAGTTTTTACGCATATGGAGAAATATTTAGTGTCCCTCGGCACTCGTATGTCCCCGAAGCTTAATGTGGTGCTTCCGCCCCAAAGTCCGTCCTTTCGGTTATAGGAAATTTTTATTGCATTTGTCATTTCCCCATCAACGCCCTCGGTTTGCTCTAAGGACGAGTGGAAATATGAGGTTGACGAAGGTCCCTGATAATCCTTCATTCCCGCAAAGGAAACATTATCACTGTCAAAAACCGTATATTCGCCCTTGTCGATATAGGTGTATTCGGGTGCGGCAAGGGTTGGATTTTGGCTTTTTTCAAGCTTTACATTATCTATGCTAAGCTCTCCGTCCTGTGTTGTCGAGCCTTTAAGGGCAATGGCATAAATGCCCTTTAAAAGACCGTCCGTATTGGGATTGCCCTCAATATTAAGCTCATCAACGCCTATGGAGATATGCTGCCCCTCTCCCGAAAGCACAATCTCCTTTGTCCAATATTCTGTATCCGTACAGTAAAAGCCTATACTTATCTTATCTCCCTCTCTGCCCGAAATATCCATTGAAAGCTTTTGTATACCGTTTAAATCCCATTCAAGCGGCAGATACATCAAAGTCGAATAATCCGCCTTATAGGTCATTTTAAGCGCTCCGTCCGAAACGGCGGTTGTTGTACGGTTTAAGGCATAGCCCCTGAATTTGTCCTCGGTAAAATCGTTTATATACTCTCCCTCTGTATTGTCCGCCGTTTGCGGGAAGCTTAAAAGATGCTTCTTTATATATGCGCCGTTAAAGACGGTGGTTTTAAAATCCCAGTCTGTTATCATTCTCGGCGTTGATTTCATATGCAAATTCCATGCGGTATAATTTACGGGCACATCATATCCGCCGTAACCGCCGTCCATCCATTTTATAAGCTGACGCATCCAAATTCCGCTTGTTGAGGAGGTGTTTCCTGTTACGATACCGTCCGAACCGTCCCAGCCCCATTCCCCGGAAATTACCGGAGCGATTTTCCTCACCTGACCGACATAATAATCCCAGCTGTCGCGGTTGCCCTTGCCGGGGTATATGTGGGTATCGTAAATGATGCCAAGCCCCGACTTTGACGTATCATTACCGCTGCCGCAGTCCGAAAGCGCGTAGCCGTTCGCTACTCCCGATATGTCATATGCCCAGTTCTGACCGCCGGCGGCAAGAATATTTTTCGCGCCCGCGTCTCTTATTGCTTCGACAAGCTCCTGGTGTCCGTAGGCTCTTACCACTTGGCCGTCCTTTGAGATATAACCGCCGTTTCGCCATACCTCCCAGGTATTTGTTTGACTGTCGCTTTCCCATTCGCCGGATTCCTCGTTGTATTTTTGAGGCTTGATGTCATGAGGCTCGTTTAAAAGCCCGAAAAGCACTGTCGGGTTATTGCCGTATGTTTGGGCAATATCCACCCAGAAATTATAGGTTTCTTCAACGGGCATTACATATGTATGGCAGTCCAAAAGCACATACTTCCCTCTTGAAGCGGCAAGGCTTATGAGGTTATCCACATATTCCCTGTACTGCTCCTTTGTAAGTCCGCCGGCCTTGCCCGCAGCTTCAAACTCGCCCTTTGAGCCGTTGTTCCAATACTTGGGCAAAACAGCCACTCTTATGATATTGGCATTCCATGAATCGAACATTTCTATCGCCGATTCGTAAATATGCTCCGCCATGCCCCAGCCAAGGCTGGGAACGTTCACTCCTCGAAGCGTTATATCACCGTCCTCCGTTACAAGGCGGTTTCCCTCGACATGAATTTCACTGCTTTTTGCAAGGCTGCTTGCCGGCAGTGCCGCAAGCATCAGTATAAGCAAAAATAATCCCGATAGCTTTTTCATTTCAATCCTCCTCCATGTTAATATTTTACAATATTTTTCTCCGATATTAAACAGGAGAAACTTTTAATAAGGGGGGGTTTTTATGGCAATGTAACATATACCTCACAAATATCCGAATTTGCGTTTACCACATTCCCCTCTGCGCTCCCGCCGCTGACTTTAAGAGAGCTTTGACCGGTGCGTTTTACATTTATTTTATACAGTGCGTTTTTGTATTTTCTGTTTACGGTAAATTCCTTTATATCCGAGGGTATGCAAGGCTCAATCCGAAGCCCGTCAAATTCCGGGCGTATACCGAGAATATATTGGGTTATTGCATAGTAATTCCATGCGGCAGTGCCGGTAAGCCAGGAGTTTTTTGCCTCGCCGGGTCTTTTTGCGTCCCTGCCCGCAATCATTTGTGCATACACATAAGGCTCTGTGCGGTGAATATCGCAAATATCCTCCAAATATGCCGGCGCGATTTTTCGGTACAGCGCCCCGGCTCTGTCGCCGTTTCCCAAAACCGTTTCGGCAATCATTATCCAGGGATTGTTGTGACAGAAAATCCCGGCGTTTTCTTTATATCCCGGCGGATATGAGGAAATCTCTCCAAGCTCGGTATGATACCTTGAATAAGGCGGCTGATTAAGGATTATGCCGTAATCACATTCTAAGTATTTTCTCACGCTCTCCAGTGCTTTTTTTGCTTTGCCGTCCTCTTTGCCGATACCCGCCATAACACAAAATCCGTTTGACTCTATAAATATTTTCCCCTCGTCACATTCCCTTGAGCCGACCTTGTTCCCGAAGGCGTCATAGGCTCTTAAAAACCATTCTCCGTCCCAGCCGTATTTGTCAACGGCAGCGGTCATTTTTTCCACATGGGACATAATTTCCTCCGCTCTCTTATCATTGCCCAGTGCCTTGTATAAATCGGCAAACTGCCTGCCTATAAACACGAACATTCCGGCAATAAGCACCGATTCGGCAACCGCGCCCTCAGCATTGCCGTAGGTCTGAAAGGACTCGTCCGGCTCCGTTGAGAAGCAGTTTAAATTCAGGCAGTCGTTCCAGTCCGCCCGTCCGATAAGCGGCAGGGAATGGGGTCCTATATTATTTATAACATGGGCAAAGGAGCGGTCAAGATGTCCCAAAAGGGTATCGGTGTTTTCCGGGTCATTGTCAAAGGGCACACTTTCATCCAAAATACCGAAATCCCCGGTTTCCTTTATATATGCCATTGTGCCTAAAATAAGCCACAGCGGGTCATCGTTAAAGCCGGAGCCTATCTCGTTGTTTCCCCGCTTTGTCAGCGGCTGATACTGATGATAAGCGCTTCCGTCCTCAAACTGCGTTGAAGCAATGTCAATTATTCTCTCCCTCGCCCTTTCGGGTATCTGATGCACAAAGCCCAAAAGGTCCTGATTTGAGTCCCGAAATCCCATGCCGCGCCCTATGCCGGATTCGTAATAGGACGCACTTCTGGACATATTAAAGGTCACCATGCACTGATACGGATTCCAGATATTCACCATTCTGTCAAGCTTCTCGTCCCCGGTTTTTACGGTAAAGACCGAAAGAAGCCTGTCCCAGTATTTTTTAAGCTCAAAAAACGCCCTTTCGCATTTTTGGGAAGTGTTGTATTTTTCAATCAGCTCATGGGCAGGGGTCTTGTTTATCACATTTTTTGCACTGAATTTATCCTCATCTTCGTTTTGCGCATAGCCCAAATTAAATATCAGCTCCCGCTCCTCACCCGGCATAAGGGCAAGGCGTATTTGATGGGAAGCGATGGGGTACCAGCCCGAAGCCAAAGAATTACCCGCCTTATCCTCATACACCGCCGCCGGAGTGTCAAAGCCGTTAAAGGCGCCCAAGAAGCTGTCGCGGTCGGTATCAAAGCCGTCAATTTCTGTGTTTACATTATAAAATGCATAATGGTTTCTTCTTTCCCTGTATTCGGTCTTGTGGTATATTGTCGAGCCTTCAACCTCAACCTCGGCAGTGTTTAAGTTCCGCTGATAGTTAAGCATATCGTCCTGAGCGTTCCAAAGACAAAATTCCACAAAGGAAAACAGACTTATTTCCTTTTTGACCGCCGATGTATTTTTAACGCATATTCTGTGCAGCTCGCAGCTTCCGTCCACAGGCACAAACGCTGTCTGAGATACTCTTATTCCCCCTCTTTCGCCGGTGATTTTCGTATAGCCCATGCCATGACGGCATTCATAGAAGTCAAGCTCCTTTTTTACGGGCATAAACGAATGTGTCCAAACATCGCCGCCGTCATTTATGTAAAAATACCTGCCGCCGTTATCCGCCGGAACATTATTGTAGCGGTAGCGCAGTATTCTTCTGTGCTTTGCGTCCTTATAGAAGCAGTATCCGCCGGAGGTGTTCGAGATAAGCGAAAACAATCCGTCCGTTCCCAGATAGTTTATCCAAGGCAGCGGTGTTTTCGGCTCGGTTATCACATATTCCCTGTTTTTGTCGTCAAAGTATCCGTATTTCATGTTATTCCTCTCCTTACCAATATTTTTTCCATTCCGGATTTTCCGCCCTCATAAGCGCCTCGGCAAAGAAGTAATCGCCCCAGGTGTTGCACTCGCTTTTGTGTCCGTGCTTTTTGGAGTACATTCCTTCCTTTAATATGCCGTTGCTGTCCATACCCTCGGTAGTGTACGCTTCGCACAAAGCGCAAAGCATTTTGTCGGCGGCGGCTTTAAAATCACCGCGGGGACGGTGCTTTTCCATTTCCAGTATTCCGCATACGGCAACGGCGGCGGCTGAGGTGTCGCGCTCCTCACCGCTTCCGTCCGTAAATATCAAATCCCAGTAGGGAACGTAATTTTTCGGCAGATGCGAGATGAAATACTCCGTTACGCCGTCAAAATATTCAAGCAGTCCCTCGTCGCGGGTATAGGCATAGCACAGGGCAAGCCCGTACACCGCCCATGCCTGACCTCTCGCCCATGCGCTCGTATCTGAATATCCCTGATGGGTTTCGCCCCTTAAGGGCAGCTTTGTTTTCGGGTCGAAGAAGAAGGTGTGATGCGTGGAAAAGTCGGGACGTATTATATATTTTACCGCCGTATTCATGTGATTTACCGCCGCGTCACGATATTTAGTGTCCCCCGTGATCTCGCCTGCCCAGAAAAGCAGCGGGATATTTAAAAGGCAGTCCACAATAAACCGACAGCTTTTGGGGTCTTTCATGTCGCCCCATGCCTGAATGAATTTAACATCGGGTCTGTACCTTGCCATAAGCTTATCCGCCGCCCTTATTCCGTCTTTTTTCGCCGTCTCATCGCCGGTTATTTTATAATCCGCCACAGAGGAAAGCGTGAACAAAAATCCCATATCATGGTGGTCAAGCTCGATATTTTCGTCAAGCCTTTTTCCAAAAAGCCGCGAATGGTGCTTTGCGCTCTTAAAAATGCTCTCATTCCCCGTCCATTCGTAAGCCAGCCACAAAAGCCCCTCGTAAAAGCCCGTTGTCCACGAAACATTTTTGAATTTTTTATAAATATAATTTTCGCTCTGCTCCGAGGGGAAGCAGTCATAGAAATAATCAAGAGTTTCCTTTACCCTCTTTATCGTAAATTCCCGCGCCTGATGAATGTTCATGTTAATCCTCCGATTTTTATTTTGCTCTCTTTACTATTATAAGTTCTCTTTGCTTGCCGCCCTCGGTATGCATAATTATCCTCGATGCGTCATCTCCCGCGCCGGCTTCGCTTATAAGCTCGTCTTGGGTGGGAACATATACCCTGTCCGCCGCCTCGTCTATGCAAAGTACGTTAAAGCCCATAAAATCCGCTATCTCAGTGCTTTGGATCTGACCGTAGGCGGTGTCTATCATGGTTCTTAAAACAAGGTTTGCTCCGTTTTTATACGCCAGTGTCGCATATACCACTCTGTAGCTTGCGCCGAAGTTATAGCTGCCCTTTGAATCGTATATATGCGGTGTGTTGTGTCCGTTGGCAGAATATTTTCCGTCCGATACCGCCAAAAGCGTGTTGTTTAAGGCTGACGGATCCGCACCGCTGCCAAACTCGTTTCCGACCTTTATGTATTCGGGATCGTCCTCGTCCCTTAGGGAGAACACCTTGACCCAGTCCGCTATCTCGCCCTTTGAATTGGTTACATAGCGTATTATATCCCCGGTTTTTACCGTTGTTGTCACTTGCTTTCCCTCCGGGCCGTTGTATGCTTTTGTAAGATACACACCCTCTGCCAAATCCGCCCAAATCTCGGAGTTTCCCTGAAATCCCCAAAGCCTTGTCACCTGCCTGCCGTCGCTGTCCATTGCCTTTTCAATTTTGGAAACCACCGTAAGCGGTACGGTTTTGTCCAATGTTTCGCTCACGTCAACGGACTTGCTGTAGACGATTACACCCGCCACGCGCTCCTCGTTTAAATTATACGCGTCTATGCGGTTTGGCTCAGTGTATTGATCCCCTGTTTCCGGGTAGCTTCTCCAGTCCTTAAAATACGCAAGATTGCTCTTTATATAATTGTCGCGGTTTCTTATGCGGCCTATATCGTTGGTTACGGGAACAACAAACACCTTTGTGCCGTTATCCACCGCCACTGCCGAGCCGTAGTTATTGGAAAATGCCATAAGGTTTCTTAAAAACGTTCCGCCCGCTTTTGCCCCGTCGGTTTTTGAAAAATCCGGGTAGTAGGTCATGGTTTTTCTTTTAAACAAATCCGCTCCGCCGTTCTCTGCCTCGGCTTCCTTGGGGGTGTCTATATAGGTTATTTCTCCCGCGTCATTGGTCTTATACAAAATCGGCTCTCTTACATACAAAGCGGTTCCGTCATATAAATTCGGATAATTGTAATTGGGGTCAACCGCCTTTTTCGCTTCATGACACTCATATGCCGCTGTTTCAAGAGCGTACAGTATCTGCGCCGGAGATGAGCAGGAAGTACCGTCCACCGTAACGCGCTTTGCGCTCTTAAAATCGTCAAGCTCGCCCACATACGGCAGCATGCGCATAAGTACGCAGTCCTCGCCGTATTCCTCGAAGCCGTCAACGGCGCGGATAAGATACCCGTATTTTATCTCGTCGGGCATTTCCTCCCTTGCGGCGGCAATGCGGCGCATATAGTCAAGATACACCGTATATTTTTTTCCGGCGCTCATTTTGATATTATCGCCGTTTGTGCTCATGCGGTAGCTTCTGTCCGCAAATTTGACCCTGCCGGTTTTATAGCCCTCGCCTGAAAGGGACTCAACCTTTGCGCTGTAGGCAAGATTGCTTATTATTATCCTTGTTTTTTTGCCGCTGCTTGCAACGGAAAGCACCGAATCGGCTGTGATATAATAGCTTTCAACGGGATTTTCGTTCCTGTCGAAAAGCTGTGTATCCGCGCTGTTAAAATCCACCTCAAGGGTGTAATTTTCCTCGCCGTTAAAGCTGCCGAAAAGCTTGTTTTCGTTTATTGCCGCCCTATTGACTACCATAATATCGTATTTAAACACAAATATCACATCATAGCGGTTATCATCGTTGTTGTCAACGGCAGTTATGTAATCGCATTTTTCCAAATCCGCAAAATCAAAGCTTTTGCTCGTCATGTAATTTAAAACCTCGACCGCGTTGGGGTCAATGCTTATGGATTTATCGTCTCCGTAGCTTATGCGCGAATTTGTGTATTTGTATATGTCCCTGCCCTCAATGTCCGCGGTTTTGTTTTCGCCTGTGGGAGCAAGGTATACAAGGGACATATCCTCGCTTTTATAATACGCCTTTACCCTGTATCCCAGTCTTTTTAAATAATCCGTTTCGCCGGCGGCAAAATACTGATTATCTATTCTTATATGAGCGCCGGTAAAGGAATTGTCAAGACTGTATTCGCCGGCAGAGCGGACTATGCCCTTTGTATATTTTATATCCTTAAAATAATCTATCGCCTCTCTTGCGGAGCTTTGATATTGGGCATTGTTTCCTTTATAGGTTTTTTCATAGACCTCAGTTTCGAGAATACCGTCCATAAGCTGTGCCGCGTCAAGCAGGGTAAGCTTATACGAAGGAGCAGCCGAAAAGGGAGCAAGCTTGTACTGTGACCATACCGCAAGATACGCGTTGTCGTCACCGCCCCTGTCCGCGGCAAAAACGCCGTAGCCTAAAGCGTTTACAAGTATTTTTACCCCTTCGATAAATGCTGCCGGCTCATTTTCGCCGCCCATGTTGATGTGGGGGTACAGTGCGCGTATGGTATTATAAGCGTCCGTCTGCTGCATATTCATCAGTCCGCATACCAAAGCGCACAGCTCGCCCTCGCTTATATAATCCGTATGCTCGCCCTCTATTTCACCATACCAAATCCCCAAAGCCGTAAGCTTGGCGACCGTTTCGTTGTACGCGGTTTTAAGCCTTATATACTCCTTGTATTCCAAATCCTCCGTATACGCATTTTCGGGATTGTCCAGTTCATGCTCCGGATGGCTCTGATTGGGGTCTTGCGCACCCTCGGGAAGCTCCTCCTCGGTACGGTTTCCGTCATCGTCAAAGTTCGGTGCCGCCCATGCCGCGGCAAGCGGCACGGCAAGTATCGATACTGTCAAAAGCACCGCCGCCAGCTTCTTTAATATTTTCATGCCGCTACCTCCTTTTTACAATTATTACGCAGGACGCCACATCACTGTGTCTTTCTGCAATTATGCGGCTTGCGTTCTCCTCTCCGGCATACTGTGCGGAAATTATATCCTCCGGTGTGCCGAGCTTTATTTCATCGTTTACTTCGTCTATTATGTACACACGCCTGTTATTAAGCTTTATATACCTGTCCGCACTGCCCTTGTTGTCCGCAAGAGAGCCGGGATAGGGAGCCATTATAATTGTATTGTTGTGTACCTCCTTGGCATATCCCATTTCCATGGAGAACTTAACTCCGGGGAACCATGCGCTGTTGCCGTCTCCCTGCCAGATACGTCCGCACAGCACGTCATCATTACCGTTTTCGGCATTTTTATAATAAGCGATAAGGGTATGCTTCGAGCCGTCATACTCCTTTTGACCCTCGCTTTCCATACCTCTGTTTATAATTGCGGGATCGTCGCTATTGTCCAGGTCAAAAACCTTGTGGTAATCGCATATTTCCTCATTGCCGTTTATGGCGGCTCTTATAATATCACCCTTTGACAGCACGCTTGCAGCGCTTACTCCGCCGCTTGTGTAATACCGCTCAATCGAGCAGTCCTGCGCCATATTATAATCCCTCTCGATACCGTTATGAAGCACTGTAAGCCGCTTTCTTGTCTCACCGTCAATCAAAACATCGCTTATGCTCTTTATTACCATTGCGGTCGAGTTTGCGTTAAGCGCCGAGCCGGCTGACGAGTCTGAGTGAATTACCGCAACTCCGGCGGTCTTGTCCTCGGACATATTGTATATCTCAACCTTGCTGTGCGTTCCCGAGCCGAGTTTTTCAAAGGGCGTAACGGAATACGCACTTTCGCGCCCCGCCTTTGCCTCATCCTCCGGTACGGTTATAATTATCGTATCCGGCGCCATTCTCACATATCCCACATATGCCTTGTAAAGACTGTGATAATAAGACTCCTCAAGGTCATGATACCGGGTAAAATCCGCCGAGCTTGTATAAAGGTCAATATCGTCCACATAAGCGGCGGTTTTTATCTCGTTTATCTCGCCTTGGGCATTGGTCTTAAAGCGGATAAGCTGATTTACGGAAGACGTGTCAATGTTTGCGTTCTTTAAAACCGCGTCAAGCTCACCCGCTGTGCTTATCCTTTCGCCGTCGGCGCTTGCTTTTGTGGCGAGCTTTAAGGTCGTTAAAGCCCCCTCGTCTGTATAAAGCTTAATAACCGGCATATCCGAGCCTTCGTCAAGGGCGGTTTTTACCACATAGCCGTAATTAAAATCCGAGAACTTATGGTTATACAGCACATGAGCAATTTTCCCTCTGTGGCTTAAATAAACCGTAACGCCGTTTCCCGGCGAAAGCTTTTTTAAGGACCGTAAATCCATATTATCCGCCGCAAAATATTTAGTGTCCCCGACTGTAACAAAGGCTTCGCCGTTCTCCTCTCCCGATGCGCTTATAAGTCCCTCATCTCTTTGGCGGGACACATAAATTACATAATTTTCACCTTTAGTGTCCCCCAAAACCGACAGCACATCGTTTACGGCAATATCGCTTATTTTCATTGCAGCGCCGTTTATGTCATAAACATTAAAAGTCATGTCATGCTCCGGCTTTATGGATTTTTGTCCGTAATAATCATATATTGTGCCGGTATCCGATGAGATTTGGTTTACAAAATAAACGTCCTCGTCTATTAAGTTTACCGTTTCCCATTTTCCGTCACCGTTGTTATCGGTCAGAATGATTTCCTCCGCGCCCTCGTAATCCGCAATGTCAAGAACGCTTACATAATTATAGTTTTTCATAAGCCTTGCGCTTTTTGGAATTTCCTCGCTGCGCTTTGATGAGGAGGTTTTATCGGCAAAGTAATAAATCGCCGAATTTTCAAACCTGTCCGTAAGCGAACCGTCAATATGCAAAACCTTGTTTTTCTCTGTAGGCTCAACGTACTTTAATACCTCGTCATCTTCGCTGTAATACGCCTTTACCTCATATCCCAGGTATTTGTAAGCCTCCGGGTCGGCGTAGGTATAAAAAACCTTTCCTATTCCCACAGAGTCCGAAGCCGACATACTGCCCGCATCTGCGGCACGATTGCCTGCGCTCCTTAAAATATCCTTTATCGTCACGATTTTATGGTAGTAATAAATCGCCGATTGGTCGGTCATTATGTATTCGGGCGGTGTTTTTGACAAATCCGCCTTTACAATGTCCGCGTCCTTTGCATAATCGATAAGCTTCATCACCATATCGAGGCTCATAGGTGCGGTTCTGTCCTCCAAGCCCTCACAAAGCAGCTTGTGTTTTACCGCGGCGGCATAGTAATCCTCCACGCCCTCCGCATTCATCACCGCTCCGTAGCCCAAAGCCTTTACCAAAAGCTCCGCCGCATACTCTGCCGTTACGGGGTCGCCCGGACGAAAAACTCCGTCCTCCGCGCTTATAATGTTCATGCCGTAAAGGAACATCACCTCGTTATAATACGCGCTGTTTTGCGGCACGTCCGCAAATACCGCGCTTTCGGATACTGCGTTGTTTTTCATGCCCGCAAACGCCGACATTATTTTGGCAAACTCGCCCCTGGTTACGGTGTCTGACGCGTTCTTTTTTATGTTCATAAGCCCCAGTGCCGAAAGCTTTTTATACAGCGTGCCGTAGGCTTCAAGCTCCTCCTTGGCGCTGCCGTTTATATAGGAATAAACATCGTATAAAAGCTTTGCGCTCTGGGCTCTTGTTGCGCTGTCTTTAGGTCTGAAGCTGCCGTCGTCCATGCCGGAGATAAGCCCCAGGGCATACAGCCCGTACACGCTCTTTTTTGCGTAATCGGAAATATCCCCGTCATCTTCAAATTTACCGGTTCTATCAGGTACGGATGCGCCCATTTTTCGAAGCGCTCTTGCTATAAGCACAGCCATGTCCTGACGTGTTATTTTTGCACCCACGCCGAATTTATTGTCCTCAATTCCCTCGACTATGCCTAAATATGCCGCCGTACTTACATACGGCTCGTACCACTCGCCCTCTGAAACGTCCTCAAATTTGTTCTTTGCTTCCTCAACGGGACTTTGGGAAAGCGCGCCCATAAGAATTTTTACAAACTGCTCCCTTGTAACCGGCACTTCCGCTCCGAACACGCCCTCGGAAATTCCGTCTATAATATTTAAAACATACAGAGCCTGCACCGAGGAATACGCCCAGTGCGAGGAGGGAACGTCCGAAAATACCGTCTTTTTAAGCGGCTCGCCCGACGGGCTGTTTACCTCGCCGGAGACAATTATATTCCCCGCTCCGCTGCTGCCGCTTCCGGTTATGCCGGAGGTCTGTACATTTTCGCGCCACGCCGACATTAGCTTGTTAAAGTCCGAAAACGCATTTATTGTGTTTTGTGAAACATAGGCTAAAAAGTCTGTTTTCTCGTTTTGGGAAAGTGCGGCGTATTTGTCCGTATCAAAGCCCTTTGATATTCTCGCCGCGTTATTTTCCATAAGCTCCTTTATTTTTGAATAGTTTGGAACATTGTTTATCGCATATATTAAGCACTCATCCAAAAAGCTCTCGTTTGCCTCCTCAAGGGTTTGGTATGTACCATTTGAAACCCGCTCCAATACCGCCTTTGCCGAGCCGCTTACATATTCCTTATAATAATCCGCTGAGGTGTCAAAGCCCAGTATATCGTTATAGCCGTTAAAGAGCAGCAAAAGCACCTCTGCGTCATTTTTGTTTACAAGAGCCAGCGCCGTTTCGCGCTCTATTGCATTTCTTACCTCGTCTATACATGAAACGTTCTTGTCCGCCTTAACAAGGACCTCGCTCTGCTCAGCCGCGCCAAGTCTTTCCCAAAGCCGGGCAGGTACGGACAGTAGCTTTTCATATGTTTTGTAAAAGCCGGCTGCCGAGGACGGGGAAAGAGCCTTGTAATCCTTTATACACTCCGCCGTTTCCTCCTCGGAAGCATTGTAGAAGCTGCGCTCGGTCAGTTCCGCGCCGTAGGAAATTAAAACGCTCATTTCGCCGGTGTTTTTATCGCCCAGAAAAACGCTCTCGCTGATTTTTCCATCCACAGCATTTGCCGAACGCACACAGATAATTCCGGAAGCGTTTTTAATGATTATAAGTGCCGCGCCGTCATAGGCATCCGCGCTTATATTCAAAGTATCCGTTTCCTGCGAAAACCTTGCCGAAAGTCCCGAAAGCGCACCACCGCTCGGTACTGCGCCTATTTCCTTATAGGGCAGCTCAAAGGGCGCTGCGATAAGCTCAAAGTCCGAAAAATCCTTTACAACAAACACCTGAGCGCTTTTGTTTTGGGCGTTTATGTCAAGGGTAAATTCCTTTGTCTGTCCCGCCGCAATGCTCACAGGCGCCGCGCTTACGCATCCTGCAGGCTCGCCGGTGGTTTTGTCCGTCAATGACACCAAAACTCCCGCGCGCATTTGACCATTACGGCTTTCGTTTATAACGGGAATTGTCACAGAGGAGGAAATATCGCCTTTTATATCGTCCTTTACCACTCTTATGCCATCGCGGAGTGTAAAGCTTATTTTATAGGTTTTTCTCACCTTGCCCGATGCGCTTGTCACTGTGATAAAACCCTGACCCGGCAGGGCTTCGGGTACGGCAAGGGTGTATTTTGCGCCGGAGGTTGGTTGGTTTACGTTGGTTTTTTGTATTTCGGGAGCTTCGAGATTTACCGTCAAATGCTCCGAAATATCACCCGGCTCAATATATCCGGGCACTGCAACCTCATTTATATCCGCCGACGGGTCAAAGCCCGAAACCTCGGCTCCGTCCACTGCTATGGATTTTATATTGGCGTTTTCATGATACAGCTCCTCTCCGGCAGAGGGCGGATTTATTGCCGGCTCATCCTCGGAGGAACGGTCAAATAGCACCTCGTCTATAATAAGCGGCTCTGTCCAGGGCGTTTCCCATGTGGAGTCATCGGGATTTGCGCCGAAGTAATCCTTATAGGGAAACACAAAGGACATTGACTTTACCGAGGTGTAGCTCTCGTCCGAAATACCGTCATACATATTCGTGCCGTTTCCGGTAAAGGCATTGGTCGGAATACTTATGTATGCCCACTCGCCGGTATTGGGAAGCTGAAACTTTTTTGAATATTTCTTTTCGCCCCCGGTTGTGTTAAACTTGAAAATCATCTCAAGAGTACGGCTCTGTGCCGCGCCAAGACCCGTATGGTCAACGGTTTTGGGCGTATATACATACATCGACACAGTCTTTGTATCACGCATAACATCAAGAAGTCTTGTACTTTGTCCGCCTACGGTTATATCGGAATTTTTAAAATTAAACACATATTCGTTATAGCGCATTGCGGCATTGGCTATTTTAAAGCCGTAATAGGTTATCTGCGTTGCCCTGCCGAATTTGCCCTCCACATAGGATTTTGACAAATTGGGCTGCGGGGGAGTTTGGCTTGTGCCGCCGCTGTAGCCCCACATGGAATCAAACAGCGAATCGGAGTCCATGCCCAGCTTGTAATTAAACTTCGCCGCACCCTCCTCGGCATACACCGCAGCAGGCATATATATCCCTACGGTCACAACCGCCAAAATCAGCGATAAAAGCCGTTTTATATAATTATTCTTGTTCATATTATAACCATCCCTTCGTTCAAGGATTTATTTAACCGTCAGCTTATACGTCATCGGTTCTATTCCGTTACCCGACTCATCTTTTACAGTGACATAGTAAACGCCCTTTTTATCCTTCGGGATATTTAAGGCAAAGTTGGTAAGAGAATAGCTTCGCCACGGGTAATGGGGATAGGAAACGTAACCGCCGTAGCAGTCGTATTTTGCATTTTTCACATCATCTGTCGGCAGACCCGAAATACTCATTTCACCCTCAACATGGCGGTCGGTTTTGTTCATAAGATGAATACTTATATGCTCCTCTTTGCCCGCCTCTATTTCAAACTCCTTGGGTATCTGTAATATCACGTTGTCAGGGTATTTGGTTTGTACGGTGCTTATTTGGGGACTTTCTTTCGGCTCCTTATGAGATGTGTAATCCGCCTTTAGTTCTTCACCCTCGTTGGTAAAGGCAAAGTCCGAAATAACAACACTGCCGCTGCTTTCCAGGGTCAGATTAAACAGACTTATAAACCTGAGCCGCTGCATATGCAGTATATCGCTCATTCCCAAATCGGAAATTCTGAATTTATACTGCTTCCACTCGGTCGAATTAACGTCAAAGGCTATGGTAAAACGTTCCAGCTCACGCTTTTTGAAATTACTTCTCTGTTCGTTTTTATTGGTACCCTTCTCCTCCTCGAAACGGAGCATAAATTTCTGCTTTGAGCCGTCGCCCTTTGCCCAGAAGGTGAAATAGGTCGCGTCATTTATATCCCATGATGCGGGAATTGTTGCTCTTGCCTGCCCGCCGTAGGAATTTTGGGGACAGTTGTAGTAGAACTTAACCGCCGAGCCGCCGCTGTGTGAGGGAACGTTTTGGGAAACATATGTAAAGGAGTCGCCGACGCTGTTTTCATCGTCCTCCCATGCGTTCCATGTCATTTTGTCCTTTTGGGTCTTGTCGCTTACGGTAAAGACCTCTTTTTCCTCATAGGGCAGACCGCCTATTGTAATATTATCCACCGAAAAACTTCCTCTGCCCTCCTCTAAGGAAGTAAACATTACCGACTCAATCATGTCTGTGTCCAAAAGTCCCGTATTGCCCTTAAACACATCAAGGGGCAGGTAATAGTTTTTCCAGTTCGTATGCAAATCAAGCGGCATATATGTTGTAAACTGTCTGCCGTCCTTAAGCTCTATGCCTATTCCTATTTTGCGCATATCTCCGTCGCCTTTAACGTCAAAGGCAAGCCATGACGCACCGCTAAGATCCCAATCAAGCTTTGCCGATGCGGCACTGTCCCAGAAATCTCCCTCCTCGTCATGGGCGCTTCTGTCAAAGGCAACAAGCAGTCCGCCGCTTTCGTCTTTGCCGTAATTTCCACTCTCGCAGCGCACCTCATCTCCGTAAACCTTAAAATCCGCCGCCGTATCGTCAAAATCAACCGTCCTCTCCCATGTGGACAGGGGCGAGGGGTCCTCATAGCTTCTGTACCGTTCCTCGGGACGGGTTTCGGGGTTGTGAAGCAGACGGTATTTCATATACTGCCCGGAGTATTTTGTCGGGTAAAAGGTTTCATAATCAATAAACATCGCCGGATTTGCACCTATATGAAAGGACCAGCAGGTGTAGTTAAGCTCATTTCTTTCTATATAATCATGTATTTCGTTCATCCATACATGGGGGTATTCGCATATGTAATTATCGTACCAGTCAAAAAGCCGCTCACCCCAGTGTCCGTATTCGCCCACAAGAATGGGAACATCATCAACAACGCAGTCTAACGCCTTTTCCACCGGATTGTACTCCGGCTTCATGGGGTAAATATGGGTATCGTAAATTATACCGTTGCCCTCCATGCCCTTTGGCTCCTCAAGGCGGTAGCCATGCTCAAGCCCGTCATAGCCGTCCTCTATTCCGTTTAAGTAATACGCCCAGTCCAGACCTCCGGCAATAACGATATTCCTTGCGCCAAAGCTCCTTATCATATCGAGTATCTGCTGATGTCCCCAGATTTTTATGGTCTTTTCGCCGTAGGCATCCGAGGTCTGAAGCGTGCCGCCGTTTTTCCACTGATCCCATGAAATATCATGGGGCTCGTTTAAAAGTCCGAATATTACGCCGGGATTGTTCTTATAAATCTGCACCGCGTCCTCCCAAAAACGCTTGTTCTGGTCGGTTATGGCGTAAAATTCATGAAGATTTAAAATAACATACTTGCCCCGCGAGGTCACCTGCTGTATTATATCGTCAACCTTTCGTCTGTAATCGCTGTAGTTGCCGTTTTGGTACCATTCCTGACCGAACCAGAATTTCGAGTGAACGCACAGCCTTACACAGTTGGCGTTCCACTGGTCGAGAAGTATTCCCAAACGTCTGTTAAGGTCGTTGTCACCGCCGGTTGCCCACTGCAGGTCGGGGATATTCGCACCCATAAGCCGAACCCGCTCACCCTCGGCATTTACTATATATCGTCCCTCAACATGAAGCTCCGAGGGTGTCTGATTTTTAAAGTCGCTACCCGAGGATACCGCCGCCGAGGCGCCTAAACCCAAAACCAGGGACAGCGACAGCAAAAAAGCAAAAAGTTTTTTCATTTTTCTCTCCTCTTTCTTATTCCTTAACCGCTCCTACCGTTAAGCCCTGTATAAAGTATTTCTGGAAGAAGGGATATACTATAAGTATGGGTCCCGTAGCTATAATACACAGAGCCATTCTCGCGCCCTCCTTCGGCACGTTCGCCAGCAGACTTGCAGAGCCCATAAGTGCCGAATTTTCACTGAGCATCTGTATATTTGAAATCATGCTCTGTAAAAGGAACTGTAAATTATACATTTTAGGCTCCGTTACAAAATACAGAGGAAGCGTCCAGTCATTCCAGTAGGTCAGTGTCGCAAACAATCCTATTGTCGCAAGCCCCGGCACCGCCAAAGGCATTACAAGATTAAAGAATATCCTCCATTCTCCCGCACCGTCTATTTTTGCCGACTCGATAATCGCCGCAGGTATCGACATGGAGAAGAACGAGCGCATTACTATAACGTGCCATGCGTTCATAACATACGGTAAAATCATTGCCCATACAGAGTTTTTAAGATGAAGCATATTTGTACATATCATGTACCAGGAAACCACACCGCCGGAAAAGAGCATTGTAAAGAACGCCAAGAACATGAACAGCTTTCTGTAGGCAAAGTCCTTTCTTGAAAGCGGGTAGGCATAAAGTGCCACAACAAGCGTTGAAGTCACCGCGCCTATAACGGTTACGATTATTGTTACGCCGTAGGCACGGACTATTGTCGCGCCGGTGGAAACTATGTAGCGGTAAGCGTCAACGGACCATACCTTGGGTATTACGTTAAAGCCGTATTCGGCAAGCGCCGTTTCGTCGGTAAGGGATATTCCGATTACCAAAAGCACCGGGTACACGCACACAACCGCTATTATTACAAACAGAATATCCAGCAGGATATTGGTAAGATTGAATTTTCTTTTCATTTTTCGTATCCTCCTTAGAACAATGCGCTGTCGGGGTCAATTTTTCTTACAATCAGATTTGTTGTCATAACAAGCACAAAGCCCACAATCGACTGATAGAATGACGCCGCCGAAGCCATACCCACGCTTCCCGTACCCGCCGAGGTCAGCATATTATATACATAAGTGCTTATTACGTTTGTTGCGGGATAAAGCGCACCGGTATTTAAGGGAACCTGATAGAACAGCCCGAAGTCCGCGCTGAATATCTTGCCCACATTCATTATTGTAAGAATTATCATAAGCGGCACAAGAGCGGGAATGGTTATGTAGCGTATTCTCTGCCATCTTGACGCACCGTCAATCTGCGCCGCCTCATAGAGCTGAGTATCGATACCGGCTATCGCGGCAAGGTACACAACACTGCCGTAGCCCGTACTTTTCCAGAAATTTACGAATACCAAAATCCAAGGCCAAGCCCCCACCGTTGCGTACCAATCTATAGGCTCAAAGCCCAAAGCCGGAAGCACCGCCCGGTTTAAAACACCGTTTTCAACGTGCAAAAACGCCAGAACAAGATAGCTTACTATTACATAAGAAAGAAAATGCGGCATTAAAACAATGGTCTGACACACCTTTGAAAACATCTTGCTACGAAGCTCGTTAAGCCCCACCGCCATGGCAACGTTTAATACCAGTCCGCCGAATATAAACAGCAGATTATATAAAATTGTATTTCGCGTGATTACCCATGCGTCGGGACTGGAGAACATGAACTCAAAGTTCTTAAGTCCGTTCCATGGACTTCCCCATATTCCCTGGGCAAAATTATATTTTTTAAACGCGATAATTATGCCGAACATCGGCAGATATGAAAACAACAGCAAAAACACCGTACCGGGAAGCACCATCATAAGCAACGGTGTATTGTTTTTTAAGGTTTTTAAATACCTGTGATTTTTCATGTGATTTCACTCCCATAATAATTTTTTCAATAAAATTATAGCATGGGGGGATTTTGGTGTAAACGAGGTAAACTTTAATAAGCGTCGGTTTTCTTAACAAAAAAATAAGGACCGCAGTCCCTATTTCTCTATCAGTCTGTCGGCAAGGCTTTGAAGCTTCAAAAGCCGGTCCTTGTCCATCGCTTCCGCTCCCGCAAGGGGGTTTTTTATTCCCAGAGCTTCGTACTTGAAAAATCCCATGGTATGAAAGCCCAAAAGCTTATACCTGATAACGCATTGCTTTTTTCTTATAATATCCGCATAGCGTTCTATGTATTCCTCACTGTCATTTATGCCGGGAACTATCACAGTTCGTACCCAGACGCGCTTTTTTTCCTTTTCGAGATAATCGAAAAATTCCATGACTTTTTCAAAATCTCCGCCGGTATAGCGCTTATAATCCTCGGCATTGGGGAATTTTATATCCAAAATCACAAGCTCCGCGCCCGAAACCGCGCGCTTTACTTCCTCGTTAAGCTCCACACAGCCGCAGGTGTCCAAATCGTAGTTTATGCCGTATTTTTTAAGAAGCTTTGCCGTTTCGTTTATGAACGGCGCGCTCAAAAGCGGCTCACCGCCGGAAAAAACCGCGCCGCCCTTATCCTTAAAATACGGCTTGTACCGGCGTATTTTCTCCGCAAGCCGCACCGGCGTGTACACCTCTCCCGTATCAAACCATGTGTCGGGATTGTGGCAGTACACGCAGCGCAGCGGACAGCCGGTAAAAAACACTCCGTAGCGTATGCCCTCGCCGTCCAAGGCGGCGAGGCTTTCAAATGAATGTATTTTTGTTTCCATATTTATTCTCCAACGGGCATTTCGTCCTTCGGACGAGCTAATCTAAGCAGGTCGCCCTTTACAGCGAGTGTGCTGTATGTGTATACCGCCGCGAGCGAAAAAGGGTGAGATGCGACGAGTATTTTGTCCGTTACATAGAGTGGTGGAAGGTTCTTGCTATTACCTCTTCCTGCTTCTCTCGGGTCAGCTTGTTGAAGTTTACCGCATAGCCGCTCACACGAATGGTCAAAGACGGGTAAAGGGTGGGGTCATTCATGGCGTCTATCAGCTTTTGACGGTTCAGTACGTTTACATTTAAGTGGTGAGCGTCCTGGGCAAAATAGCCGTCAAGCATGGTTGTTAAATTATCCACGCGGTTATCATCGTCCTCTCCCAACGCGTCGGGCGTTATGGAGAAGGTGTTGGAAATTCCGTCCTGGCAGCAGTTATAGTTAAGCTTTGCAACCGAGTTAAGGCTTGCCAGTGCACCCTCGCTGTCTCTGCCGTGCATCGGGTTTGCACCCGGCGCAAACGGCTCTCCTGCCTTTCTTCCGTCGGGGGTGGAGCCGGTCTTTTTGCCGTACATTACATTCGATGTAATCGTCAAAATCGAAAGCGTATGCTTCGCGCCCCTGTATGCCTTGGTCTTGCACAGCTCGTTATAGAAGAACTCAACCGCCCACTTGGCAATATCGTCAACCCTGTCATCGTCATTGCCGTATTTGGGGAAATCGCCCTCGGTCTTGAAGTCGGTTATAATTCCGCGTTCATCCTTAATGGGTGTTACCTTTGCATACTTTATCGCGCTTAAGCTGTCGGCAAGCACACTCATTCCGCTTATACCGAACGCCATAAGTCTTTCCACGTCCGTATCGTGCAGCGACATCATAAGTCTTTCGTAAGCGTACTTGTCATGCATATAGTGAATTACGTTCATGGTGTTTACATACAGCTTCGCCATCCATGACGCGTACTTCTTAAAGGCTTCTATAACCTCGTTGTAGTTTAAAGGCTTTTCGTCAAAAACTCTGCCCTCCGGCGCAATCTGTGAGCCGTAAATTTCGTCCTTGCCGCCGTTTAGCGCCATTAAAAGAGTCTTTGCCAAATTGCATCTTGCGCCGAAGAACTGCATCTGCTTTCCTACCTTCATGGCGGATACGCAGCAGGCGATAGCGTAGTCATCGCCGTACATTTCACGCATTACGTCATCGTTTTCATACTGTATCGAATCGGTGTCTATCGAAACCTTGGCGCAGAAATCCTTAAACGCCTTGGGCAGTCCCTGTGACCACAAAACCGTCAGGTTAGGCTCCGCACTGGGTCCCAAATTGTAGAGCGTCTGCAAAAAGCGGTAACAGGTCTTTGTTACCATTGTTCTGCCATCCTCGCACATTCCGCCCAGTGAACAGGTTACCCATACCGGGTCGCCCGCAAATAAATCATTGTATTCGGGAGTTCTCAAATGCCTTACCAATCTCAGCTTCAGCACCAAATCGTCAATAAGCTCCTGAGCATGAGCCTCGTCAAGAGTACCCTCGGCAATGTCACGCTGCATATAAATATCCAAAAATGTTGAAATTCTGCCTATGCTGTTAGCGGCGCCGTTTTGCTCCTTTATGGCGCCCAAATATCCGAAATACAGCCACTGCACCGCCTCATAAGCGTTCTTTGCCGGCTCGGATATATCGCAGCCGTACTGTGCTGCCATTTCCTTTAGCTGTACCATAAATTCAATCTGCTTTGCCAGCTCCTCCAAAAGCCTTATGGTATCCTCGCTCATATCGCCTTCGCCCAAAATGCGCTTGTCCTCTTTTTTCTTTTCGATGAGGAAATCCATTCCGTAAAGGGCAACACGCCTGTAATCGCCGATAATTCTGCCGCGGGCGTAAGCGTCGGGCAGACCGGTAAGTATGCCGGCATGGCGCGCCTTTTTCATTGTGTCGGTATAAACTCTGAACACTCCGGTATTGTGGGTAGTTCTGTAGGTAAACTCGTCCTTTACCTTGTCGCCTATCTCGTAACCGTATGCCTCACAAGCCTGAACGGCGTTTCTGTAGCCCGCAAAGGGGTTTACCGCTCTCTTTAAGGGCGCGTCCGTCTGAAGTCCTAAAATTATATCGTAGCCCTTTGCCACATAGCCCGGCTCATAGGTTAAAAGCGAGGACACATGCTCCGTATCAACGTCCAGCACGCCGCCCTTTTCATTCTCGGCGATAAGCAGATTTTTAACCTTATTGCTTACCGTAACGGTTCTGGGCGTACAGCCCTCCAGAAAGTCAGCCTCGCCCTCATAGGGTTCATAGTTAAGACGTATAAACTCATTTACGTTTATATTCTCGTTCCATTCTCCGATTTTGAAGCCTCTCCATGCATTGTTCATAATAATCATCCTCCATTCCGACGTCTTTTCGGGTCATTGATATTCTTGCCTGAAATTGTTAATTTCAAGCATTTTAAATCAAAAAAACCGCAGGACACCCGTATAAACAACAGCGCCCAGACGGTCGGCAAAAATTAAGTTTCGGCTCCCCTATAGTGCTCTATACTCCGTCAGTCGCCGAAAATTTATATATAAAAGCCGATTATCCGGCTCATTACGGTCATTATAACATGAGAGTCCGCTATCGTCAAGACGGTAATTTCTACAAAAAATAATATTTTTTTAGGTTTCGTCTTGGCAGTTATTTGAATTTGTTTGCAATATAATGCCATTCTTCCATCGCCGCAAGGGTTGCCGCCGCGCAAACGGGCACCGCGCTGTATGAAAGCTTAACAAACGCAAGTGTCAGCGGCAGCAAAAACAGCAAAAATCCCGTAAGCTTATTCATAGCGGTATGCACCGCCGCAAACCGTCTGCGGCATACAAAGCAAAAAACAATATTGACAAGCTTGACCGCCCCAATACCCCCAATCCATATCCAAAGCGGGTCATATTTGCTCATAAGTCACTTCAATTCTTTCTTACGCAACGCCTCCAACGTCAGTCTGAAAACAAGCTTATTGGGACAATATCGGTCATCGGCAAAAATCTCGATACCGTCTTTGTAAAAGTATTCCCTAACAGCGGCAGCCACCGCCGCGCTTCTCGACTGCCCGTATTCGCATTGACAAATAATTTTTTCGGCTTTGTCACAAACATCGGCAACAAAATCCGCAATTTTTTGTGCCGCTTCTTTAATTCTCTGTTCCTCTTTTTCTTTGGAGAATGTAAAATCCTCCTCATAATCATCGATTTCGTCCCAATATATATCATCAAAAGCAACGGAAAGCATCCATTGAGGTCTATTCTTTAGGCGAATCGCTTCTGCGTCCGTATCCCGTATGCTTATCAGTGCGGTATTGGGAGAAAAGGGCGACAGCGCAAGCTTTTCGGCAGCCTTGCGGCTTAAAATTTCGGGCTTCGGCACTTTTGGGGTGTTTTTTATATACTCACGAATTTCTTCGGGAACTTCCATATTATCCAAGTCAAAATTTTCTTTCAAGCTATTCATTTTATACCTCCCGCATTATCAAAAGCATCCTGAGAACAAGTGGTTTTTTAGCAAAGCGGTTTTATCAGCTTGTGGTATATATGCCTGAATAAAATCAGCGTCAATGTGATTGAAGCCAGCTCCGCAATGGGAAAGGACCACCACACAAGGTCGATATTATGGAAGCGGGAGAGTACATATGCCACCGGCACAAGAACAATAATCTGTCTTGTAAAGCTTACGAGCATACTTAACACACCCTTTCCCAAGGCCTGGAACACAGAAATAATAACCACACAGCCCCCGGCAAGAAGGAAGCTTATGCTTATAATCCTAAGAGCGGGAACGCCGATGGAAAGCATGTCCGCCGACGCGTTAAAGAGCATGAACAGTCCCTGAGGGAATATCTGCATAACCAAAAATCCCAGAAACATTATCCCAAAGGCGTAGCACAGGCTGTATTTTACGGTCTGCATAATTCTGTGCCTTTCCCTTGCGCCGTAGTTAAAGGAAACGATCGGCACCATGCCGTTGTTTAAGCCGAACACCGGCATGAATATGAAGCTTTGCAGCTTGAAATACACGCCGAATACCGCAACCGCGGTTGAGCTGAACACGATAAGTATTTTGTTAAGGCAAAAGGTCATAACCGAGCTTACCGATGCCATAAGCATTGACGGTATGCCGACGGACAAAATCGTCCGTATAACACCGCCATCGGGACGAAAGCCCCGAATTTTAAAGGTAACATCAGGATTTTTCTTATGGTTTATGATAACGGCGATAATTCCGGCAACGATTTGTCCGATTACCGTAGCCACCGCCGCTCCCGCAACGCCCAGCTTCGGAAAACCCAGAAGCCCGAAAATCATAATCGGGTCAAGGATTATATTTATAACCGCGCCGGTGCCCTGTGTAATCATGGTATACACTGTTCTGCCGGTTGCCTGCAAAACCCTCTCAAAGCCGATCTGCACAAACAAGCCCAGGGAACAGCCGGTAACAATGGAAAGATACTGTACACCAAGCTCCGTTATTTCACCCTCGCCGGACTGGGTTATGTAAAAGGGACGTATCACTGTAAAGGACAGTATAAGGAATATAAAAAAAGCAATAAGCTCTATAAATACGCCGTTTACCGCCGTTTTATCCGCCTTTTCGTAATCACGCTGACCAAGCGAGCGGGACAAAAGGGCGTTAATGCCGACACCGATACCCACAGCGGTGCTTATCATGAGGTTTTGCATGGGGAAAGCGAGGGACACCGCGGTAAGAGCATTTTCGGAAAGCTTTGCGACAAACATACTGTCCACAACATTATAAAGCGCCTGCACCAGCATAGAAATCATCATGGGCAGTGCCATGGAAATAAGCAATTTGTTTATGGGCATAACACCCATTTTATTTTCTTTTTTCATTAAAAAACTCCTTTCAACTATTCAATTATATAACAAAGCTAAAATAAATGCAATAGCTAAAATATTTCAAATATATTACATTGAAAATTAGGGGTTGATTTTTCAAAGAAAGTGTGGTATAATAGTCGTTGTTAATGCGGATATGGCGGAATTGGCAGACGCGCTAGATTCAGGTTCTAGTGAAGGTTCCTTCATGCAGGTTCAAGTCCTGTTATCCGCACCATTACGAGTGTTCTTACAGGATTTTGGATGTTCTGTAAAGACACTCTTTTTTTGTCCGATGTCAAAATATAGTCAGCGGGGAAAATTAAAATATTCAAATATGCAAAAACGGCTCAAAACCATAGGTTTTAAGCCGTTTTTTCTGGTACGCGATCAGGGGCTCGAACCCTGGACACCCTGATTAAGAGTCAGGTGCTCTACCAACTGAGCTAATCACGCATATGCTCTCTTCCGAACACAAGAGTTATTATACCATATACCCGGACGCTTGTCAAGTGTTTTTTTGAATTTTATTTATCTTTATACTTTCCTATGATTATTAAGATTGCCGATTTATTTCACACCTCTATTGACAGCCTGTTGTCCGGCGATGATACAGAAATCCCAAATACCGATGACAACAATCTGATGTCACTTATAAACAGTCTGTCTGCCGATAACTGACTAAGTCCACAGACCTTGTCAGGCTCTTTTATTTAATCACCGTATATTCACTTTGGCAGGTAAAATCCTCCTCTAAGGCGGGAGTGATGTATATCTCGTTTTCCTCCGTTACAAAAACCGCCTCGAAATCGTTCCTTTGCTCATAAATGCGCGCGCCCTCGTCAAGTCCCGTTACAAACAGCGCTGTGGACAGGGCATCGGCAAGCAGGCCGCTTTTTGCGATTACCGTTACCGAACTTAGTCCGCTTTGGGCGGGGAAGCCGGTTTTGGGGTCTATTATATGATGATATTTTTTTCCGTTTTCTTCAAAATAACGCTGATAGCTTCCGGCGGTTACCACCGCCGCATTATAAACGTTTACCGCCGCGATGTATTTACTTGGGTCAAGAGGGTTTTGTATGCCCACCGACCACTTCTTTGTGCCGTTTTTTTTGCCTAAGGTCTGCACGTTGCCGCCCAAAGAAACAATCGCCGAGGATGCGTTATGCTCACTCATGGTCTTTATCACCGCGTCCGAGGCAAAGCCCTTGGCAACGGCGCCCAAATCCAATGACGCGTCCTTATCTATTGTCACATTATTCCCCGACACGCTTATTTTCGAGCAGTCCACACTGTTTAGGGCTTCTTTAATCTCCTCCATATCCGCAACCCGGTATTCTCCTTTTCCGAAGCCCCACAAATCCATTACCGGGGCAATGGTAATATCCATTGCACCGCCCGTTTCCTCGCCTATATGGGCGGCGGTTTTTATGAGCTGTGCGCTGTCTGAAGAAACCGTATAGGATTTTTGGGTGTTTAATTTATATATATCGCTTTCGGGGTCAAAGCGGTCAAAAAGCTTTTCCAGTCTTTTAATTTCCGCCTGTGCCGCATCGATTGCGCCGGCATTGTCAGCCGTTATATCCATGATTGTATCCATCGCGTATATTGTGCGCGTCTGCATCGGTTTTTGACAGGATGTGAGCAGACACGCAAGCAAAAGCGCCGCAAGAGCTAATCTCATTTTTTTATATCCTTTATATATTTTTGTTTTTTTAGGGCGAAAAACACATATTTTGCCGCCATGCCGGTAAAAAGCCCCGTAACAACCCCGCTTATTAAAAGCACCGGCAGATAATATATTACCTGCCTTACTCCCGTAAGCACAAACGCCGCGGCTATCTGTCCCATATTATGCGCCGCCGCGCCCAAAATGCTTACAAGCCACATATTTTTTTCGTCAAGCCAATAAGAAGCAAGGCTCATCGCCAAAAAGCACATAAGCCCCCCGGCGGCGCTGTAGCACAGGGCAAACAGGTTTCCGGTAAAGATACTTCCCAGTAAAATCCGAAGCGCAAGTATCAAAAACGCTTCTTTTCTGCCGAGAATATATATTGCCTCTAAGGTTATCACATTGGCAAGCCCCAACTTTACTCCGGGAATTGGCACAAGGGGAGGAAGCTGAGCTTCTATCACGAAAATTGTCAGTGCCGCCGCTAAAAGCAGTGCCGACAGCGTAAGTCGTTTTGTTCTCATTACATACCTCCGGTCGCCGCGTCCGGCTCTTCATTGCCCTCAATCGATACGGAAAGCTCATGGGGCAGACAAACAATGGGCAAAGAGCCGCCGGATATATAACCGCGCTTTTGACATATTTTATCGGGGCAGTCCGCTTCAATAACGCAAATTCTGCCCTTTTCCACGCGTATTACATTCATTCCTTTTTCGCTCTTTACCGTAAACTCATAAGGCTCGCTCACCTTGTCAAGGTCGATTTTTCTTATTACCTCATTCCCCCGGCGCACCAGGGCGATTGTGCCGCCCTTGGGGCGAAAAATCACCGCCAAGGCAAGGACAAAAATCACCGCCGCTAAGATTATTACCGCTTTTTTCATTTATTCAAAATCCCCAAATGGGCAAATTTATTCAAAAACTCCTGTTCCTCCGCTTCGGTTATATCCCGCGTCTTTT
This sequence comes from Clostridiales bacterium, assembly GCA_029226975.1. Classification (GTDB taxonomy): domain Bacteria; phylum Bacillota; class Clostridia; order UBA1381; family UBA1381; genus Ornithomonoglobus_A. The sequence goes on from JAQXZB010000007.1 coordinate 57,394, forward strand.
CATAGATATACACGCTTATCGAGCCGTCCCAGCCCACCCGGAAAACCTCGTCACGCTTTACATAGGCGTTTGCAATATCCTCGCCATTTAAAAAGGTTTCGGCGGGAATGGTTACCACCGTCTGGTTTTCGGGGGAAAGATGCGTTTGTATGGGGTCGGCGACAATCACATAATCCGCATTTAAGATTTCATAGGGAATATCGTCCCTGCCGTCCACCTGGGGAAGCCAGGGCAGATACTCGTCACGATCGGAGCTTGAGCTTCGGCTCAAATTTAGGGACGCTTCGGCGTTAAAGAGTACCTCCCGGTTAAAGGTCAGCGATGAGGCTATTACCGCCGCCTTTTTGCCCTTATCTCCCACATTTTCGTCAAGCCAGCCCGTCAGAGCAAGAATTTGATCCACGTCCCCACGCTTTTGCGGCATACAGGATATGCATGGCTCAAGGGTTATTATATCTGTTCCCACCTTGCTGTTGTCGGCGGTTACGGCGCAAACCACCGGTGCGGCGCTTACTGCGGCGGCAAGAGCGCACAGCGCGACGGTTTTTTTATTGTTTATCACATAGGCAAAGCCCTCGCATACAAGGCAGAAAAACGCGGGCATATACAGCATTAAATGCTGTTCGCCATGACTTTGAATTTTTACAAACACCAAAAAGCACACCCCCAAAAGCAGCAGCATGAACACGCCCGTACGCCGCCGTTTTTTGCTTATGAGCATAATCGCCAAGGGTATTAGGGCGGCAAGCATGGGGATTACTCCCATATAATGGATAAAGGTGAACAAATCCGTTTTAAGTCCCAAATCGTATGCCGAATACATTCCCGAATAATTCGCCATGAGCCTTACCGTCACATAGGGCTGGAACAAAAACAGCAGTCCGAAGGCAAGTGCAAAAAGAAGCCACACAAGCGGCGAAATGCGGCGGCGGTATACAAAGGAGTCTATGGCATATGCGATGATATAGGCAATGGCAAAGAACACAAGCCATCGGCGAAGTATCATTGCCGCGGCAAGAACAAGCCCAATTATTATGGCTCTTTCGGGGCTTATATCGTCCCTTTTTGAATACCACAGCCACAGTGCAAGACACGCCGCCAAAACCGCGCCCGCGTCTATATAGCCCTGTGTGCTTACAAAGAACATAAACGGAAACGCCGCAATCGTCAAAACCGCGGCAGCCGCCGGACGGCGGCATATGCGCCTTGATACGGCGTACACAAACAAGTAAATCGGGTAAAGATACAGGTTTGTCACGCCCAAAATATACACCATACGGCTCTCGCCGAACAAATACGCCAAAAACGCCGCGGGCAGAGCGATTATATAATTATAATCCTCCGTAAATACCGAGGAATACGCTGTCCTCAAAACCTCAACAGGTCCGCTTTCTTTTAGCATATCTGCAAGGTTTCCGGCGCTTATCCAAAAGCCCGCATTGTCCCAGTAGCAAATCATGCGGTTGTTTTTGCAAAACAGCACCACAAGAATGTTCATCACCACAAGGATTGATATTGCGGTAATTATATCGTACCGGGTTATATGGTATTTCCTTATAAAAGTATATGAAAAGACATGAATAAAATGCAGAATAAAGCTTGCAAGCAGTATGCCCGCGCCCAAGGATGCCGCAAGGGCGGACAGTCCCGAAATGCTCATATCCGTCTGAAAATCCAAAAGGGCATAACGTCCCCTAAAGCAAAGCCCCCACATGAGCAGGGCAAGCACCGCCGCCCATGGCTTATCGCCGAAGGCGTGAAGCTTCAAATGCTCATGAGCCTTCTTATAGAACAAAAATCCCGCCGCTCCCCCGGCGGCAAAAAAAGCCCATGCCGCAAATACCGGCAGCGAAACCGAGAATATCTGCAAAAATGCGCCGATAATTCGTATTCCCAAAAAATATCCGCAAAATGCGCCCGCGGCGGCATAAATCAATCGTTTAGCCATAAATTTCTCCTTAATTATGATTTTCTTACATAGGTAACAAACCGATACGTTAAAGACCCGTCCTCATAATCCGGCGAGGTCTGTTCCATGTGCCAGTCACTGTCAGAATGCAGGCAGTGCAAAAAGGTGTCCGCTTCCGGCTCGGCATCCACAAGGGTGATATACGCCGCATTGCAATAGGGCAAAAGCATGGCATATATCTCGCCGCCGCCTATTACAAATATTTCCCCGTCATCGTAATTTTTAAGCACCGATAACAGCTCCTCTTTATCATGCACCGCCACTGCGCCCTCGCGCTCAAAGTCCTTATCTCTTGTAAGAACGATGTTTACTCTGTTTTTTAAGGGTTTGCCGCCGGGGAATGAGTCGAGAGTTTTTCTGCCCATTACCACAACATGACCCGTCGTTAATTCCCTAAAATGCTTCATATCCTGCTTTATGTGAAACAGAAGCTCGTTATCCTTGCCCAAGCCCCAGTTCCTGCTTACCGCCGCAATTAAATTCATGGTATTCCTCCTATTCCGCCGCCATACGTCGGCACAAATCATAACGTGGAAAAGAAGCCAGCAGATTGCCACTTTGCAGCGAGTGGTGCTGTATGAGTATACCGCCCCGAGCAAAAAGTGGTGAGATGCGCAGCTTATTTTTCACGTTATTCCTATTATTCATAGCTTATGGGCACTTCCGACTGTCCGCTATATATCGGGAAGTCAAAGGTCAGCGCCGCGTTGGGACACGCCTGTGCAAGGGGGCTTATGCTCCTTGCCTGCTTTATTGCCCATGCCACATCCGTTGCATACTGATGTGTGCCGGGGCTTTTGGGGTTCCAGCGCATTTTATACAATGTATTTTGTCCGTTATTTATATAATTTTTGCTTATCCACTCCGCTCCTCCGTAGATTGCCGCATCAATGCTCGTCCAGCCCTTTTCATAGGCATATTTTGCGCCGGCATTTTCCGGGTCTTGATCCACCGCGCCTATGCCGAACAGGTTATAAACCGTAGTCGAATTGTATTCTGTGCCGGAAGCAAGCTTTGATTTTCCGTTTCCGCTCTCTAAGGCGGCATGTACGCACAGATAAATCTCGCTTATTCCGTTTGCCAGGGCGGCGTTTTTAAACACCTCGCCTTTGCCTGCCAAAACGCCCTTGCCGGTAAGATAAGTATTTAGCATATCCGCGCTCACTCCGTTTGACACGCTCAAATCCAGGAATTGGTATTTGCCGTATCCCTTGGTATAATTTTGCGGATTTAGATACTTCTCCACATCCGCGCTTGATGCCGGGGACGCGTTTGTGTCAAAGGTCACAGGCTCTGCCTTCATCTGGGCGGAAACCGCCGCGGACAGGGTATCGGTGTAATGTGCATAGAACACCGGCATCGACAGCTTGGCTATGCGCTCCTCCACCGGCTCGGAAATTATGTTATAGGAAAAGGGACTGCCGTCGTTTGGAACACAGCTTATTGTAAAATAATCCTCCGCTCCGTTTTTTGAACGGCAGGTTATAACCGCCATGCCCTCGCCCGCACCATGCATGGTTCCGTCCGCGTCCACCGAAACCACCGCCGGGTCGGAGGAGGTGTATTCAAGAGCCTTCTCCCTTGCGTTTTGGGGATAGATATGGGCGCTTAGCTTATATGCCGTACCTGTTTGTATTGCGTCCGGGGCATTGGTTAAAAACACGCCCCTTACCGGCACGTCATAGACGCTTACCCGCACTATGCAAAATGCCTTAAAACCGCCGTCTGCCGTTTCGGCAACTATGTTTGCCGTTCCCACTCCGCAGGGGGTAACCGTTCCGTTTTCGTCAACCACCGCAATATCCGTATTCTCGCTTTTCCATTTAACCCGCTTATCGGTTGCGTCCGCGGGCGAGATAATCGGCTCGATTTTTGCACTTATGGGTCTGTCGGCGTAAAAGAGCATATCCGTCCTTGACAGGGAAAGCCCCGTAACGCCCCGTATAACCGATACGGTTATCTCCCGCTTTACGCTACCGCAGGAAATTGTGATTGTCACATCTCCCGGCACGTTTTTTGAATACATAACTCCGTTTTTGTCCACCGAAACAATATCCGGGTTTGAGGAGGTATATTCAAGCTCTTTATCGGTTGTATTTACAGGCATTGCCGCAGCGTTTAAGGGCATACTTACCCCGTCGCTGTCTAAATGAAATTTCGGCTCCGGATTCTCCACATTTATTTTTTCGCACTCCACCGCATCAAAAAACGAGGTGACGTGCTTTATGTACTTCTCTTCCTCGGCGTGAGCCGCCGCCGCGAAAAGCAGCATACACAGCAGGGTATATAAAAATATCCGCTTCACAAAAACACACTCTTTTCATTGATAATTTATACTATTATATATCAATTTTTTTCGTTTTTCAATGTTTTTTGTCAAAAAAATAAATATTTATGGCGCAAAAACACAATGGATTTGGGGGGTGGGCTGTTTATTGTGACCAATTTGTAATTTTTTTCGGCTTCGCTATTGCATTTTTGCGTATTTTATAATATAATATAACCTGTATGAAAAGGTTTAAACCAAACCAACAGGAAAGGAACGATTTATAATGGAAAAAAGAGAAATGCTTTATGAAGGCAAGGCAAAAAAGGTTTACAAAACGGACGATGAAAATCTGTATATTGTAGATTACAAGGATGACGCTACGGCTTTTAACGGCAAAAAGAAGGGTCAGATTGTCGGCAAGGGAGTTATAAACAATAAAATGTCAAACTTCCTTATGCAGATTATGGAGAAGCACGGCATACCCACTCATTTTGTAGAGGAGCTGTCCGACAGGGAAACCGTTGTTAAGAAGGTTACCATCGTTCCTCTTGAGGTTATTATAAGAAATATCGCCGCAGGCTCGTTTTCAAAGCGCTTCGGCGTTGAAGAGGGCAAGGCGCTTTTAAACCCCACCCTTGAATACTGCTTAAAGGATGACGCCTTAGACGATCCCATGATTAACGATTACCAGATTACCGCCATAGGCGCGGCAACGGCAGAGGATCTTAAAACAATATCGGAGCTTACCTTTAAGGTAAACGATGTGCTGAAGGCTTATTTTAAGGAAAAGAACATTGATTTGGTTGATTTTAAGATTGAGTTCGGCAAAACTCCCGACGGAGAGATTATCTTAGCGGACGAAATTTCGCCCGACACCTGCCGTCTGTGGGACAGCGAAACTCACGAGAAGCTTGACAAGGACCGTTTCCGCCGGGATTTGGGAAATGTTGAGGAAGCATACAACGAGGTTTCAAGACGCCTCGGACTTTAAAGAAAGGATTTAAAAATCATGACCGACACATACGAAAGTCCCCTAAATTCGCGGTATGCGTCAAAGGAGATGCAGTACATCTTTTCGCCGGACAAGAAGTTTTCCACCTGGAGAAAGCTGTGGATAGCCCTTGCCCAAGCGGAAAAGGAGCTGGGTCTTGACATAAGCGACGAGCAGATTGCCGAGATGAAGGAGCATATATATGACATTAACTATGATGTCGCAAAGGAAAGAGAAAAGGAAGTGCGCCATGACGTTATGGCTCATGTTTATGCCTACGGCGTTCAATGCCCCAAGGCAAAGGGCATAATACATTTGGGTGCGACAAGCTGTTATGTGGGCGACAACACCGACATAATCATAATGACCGAAGCTTTGGAGCTTGTAAAAAAGAAGCTGGTAAGCTTAATCGGCGAGCTTTCCAAGTTTGCCGAAGCCAACAAGGATTTGCCCACACTGGCGTTCACGCATTTTCAGCCGGCACAGCCCACAACCGTTGGCAAGAGAGCCACGCTTTGGCTTGAGGACTTGCTGATGGATTTGGAGGACGTGGAGCATCAGCTTTCAAAGGCGAAGCTTTTGGGCTGCAAGGGTACCACCGGCACTCAGGCAAGCTTTATGGAGCTTTTCGAGGGCGACCACGAAAAATGCCGGGAGCTTGACAGAAAGATTGCCGAGAAGATGGGCTTTGACAAAACCTTCCCGGTAAGCGGACAGACCTACCCCAGAAAGCTTGATTCACAGATTTTAAACGTATTAAGTCTTATTGCACAAAGCGCATACAAGTTCTCAAACGATATACGGCTTTTGCAGCATTTAAAGCAGATTGAGGAGCCTTTTGAAAAGTCGCAGATAGGCTCATCGGCAATGGCATACAAGCGAAACCCCATGAGAAGCGAGAGAATAGGCTCTTTGGCAAGATATGTTATAGTTGACGCTCTAAACCCCGCCATAACCGCGGCAACACAGTGGTTTGAAAGAACCCTTGACGACAGCGCCAACAAGAGGATTTCCGTTCCGGAGGCGTTTTTAGCGGTTGACGCGATTTTGAGCCTGTATATAAACGTTGTGGACGGGCTTGTGGTTTATGACAAGGTAATTTATCAGCAGTTTATGAGAGAAATTCCCTTCATGGCCACCGAGAACATTATGATGGACGCGGTTAAAAAGGGCGGCGACAGACAGGAGCTGCACGAGAGAATAAGAGTTCATTCCATGGAAGCGGGCAAGACCGTAAAGCTCGAGGGCAAGGACAATAACTTAGCGGAGCTTATCGCCGCAGACCCGGCATTTGGACTTACGCTTGAGGAAATAAACGCGGTTATGAAGCCAGAAAATTTTGTAGGCCGCGCGCCCTCGCAGGTGGAGGACTTCCTTGAGGATTATGTGCGTCCGGTGCTTGAGAAGAACAAGGAGCTTCTGGGCGTAGAGGTTGAGATAAATGTTTAACAGAAAGGAATAAATAAATGGTTAGAGCAGTAGTAGGAGCCAACTGGGGCGACGAGGGCAAGGGCAAGATTACCGATATGCTCGCCGCGGACTCGGATATAGTTATCCGCTTTCAGGGCGGTGCCAACGCGGGACACACAATCGTAAACGATTACGGCAAGTTTGCGCTGCACATTCTCCCCTCCGGCTCGTTTAACTCAAACGTTACCAACATGATAGGCAACGGCGTTGCGCTGGATATTGTGCAGCTTGTAAAGGAGATTGACGAGGTAGTAAAAAAGGGCGTTCCCAAGCCAAACATTGTGGTTTCCGAAAGAGCACAGGTGCTTATGCCCTATCACAAGCTTTTTGACAAATACGAGGAGGAGCGGCTCTCGGACAGGCAGTTCGGCTCGACAAAATCGGGAATTGCGCCCTTTTTCTCGGACAAGTTCTCAAAGATCGGCTTTCAGGTATGGGAGCTGTTCGAGGAGGACAGATTAAAGGAAAAGATAAAGAATGTGCTTGAGGTTAAAAACCTGATGCTTGAGCATATTTATCACAAGCCGCTTTTGGACGCGGATGAGCTTTATTCCACCTGCAAGGAATACGCGCAGATGGTAAAGCCCTATGTCATCGACTCGGTTTCCTTTATTCATGACGCGATAAAAAGCGGCAAGAACATACTTCTTGAGGGACAGTTGGGTTCTTTGAAGGACCCGGATTTCGGAATTTACCCCATGACCACCTCGTCCTCGACCCTTGCGGGTTACGGAGCAGTGGGCGCGGGTATACCGCCCTATGAGATAAAGGACATAATCGTTGTGGTAAAGGCATATTCCTCGGCAGTGGGCGCAGGCGCGTTCGTATCGGAGATATTCGGCGACGAAGCGGACGAATTAAGGCGCAGAGGCGGCGACGGCGGCGAATACGGCGCAACAACCGGCAGACCCAGGCGCATGGGCTGGTTTGACTGCGTAGCGTCACGCTACGGTTGTAAGGTACAGGGTGCAACCCGCGTTGCGTTTACCGTACTTGATGTGTTGGGTTATCTTGACGAAATACCGGTATGCGTAGGCTACGAGATAGACGGAAAGGTAACAAGGGATTTCCCGACCACCGGGGCGCTTGAGAGAGCGAAGCCGGTTTTGAAGGTTTTGCCCGGCTGGAAGCAGGACATAAGAGGTATAAAGACCTACGAGGAGCTTCCCGAAAGCTGCAGAAAGTATATAGAATTTGTGGAAAAGGAGCTTGAAGTTCCCATCAAGATAGTTTCAAACGGTCCGGGACGAAAGGATATAATTTTCAGATAAGGCAAACGCGCCGCAAAGCACAAATGGCTTTGCGGCGTGTTTTTTGTCAAAAATATAGATTTTCATCTTCTTGACAAAATACGACATTTATTGTATAATGATATACGGAAAGCAAGGAACAGCTCAGCGGTTGTTTTCGACACCCGATAAAGGGGGTGTTGTTGTATGAATTTATTGGATTTGATTTTAACGGCAATAATTCTTATGTTGTTAATCGAACTGATAAAATGGATAAAAAAATAACCGCTTACGCTGACCCATAAGCGGTTAAGGGTAGAATTGTTTCTACAAATGACTGCGAAAACAGCCTAAGCTGTTCCTTGTGAGTACATTTTATCACAAAAATCATTATTTGTCAATCTAAAATATAAATTTTCTTACCGAAAGGGATTGTTATGATTTACAGCAAGGATATAGAACAGGTATGCGCGCTGTGCGCTTTCGGCGAGCCGCATGGCGAGGAGGAGATTATCTGCCGGCGCAAAAAGCCCTCCGTGCATAAAATAAACGATGTGTGCAGACACTATAAATACGATATTTTCAAACGCCCGGTACATCGGCGAAAGGCATTTTCCACAAAGCTTAAGCCCGAAGATTTTGAACTCTAATCAAAAGCTTCGGGCTTTTTTTATCTGTTTTCTCCGTTTGGTCCTAAGGGATCATGAAAATCGGGATTGTTTTTTATGAAATTATCCTTTATAATATTCATCAATGCTATATTCATGAATATGCATGAAATTGCCAGGCTTATAAGCACCGGCAGCGAACCGATAAACCGGGAAAGCACAAAGGACAGCACTGCCGGAAGTCCCCTTGAATATACGGCAAGCTTCATAAGCTCTGTGAACCCAAGCCCCGCGTTCCTGTTGGGGATAAGCGCAACCGCCGCTATAAAGAGCGCACCCATAAAGAAGCCCAATATGGATATGAACACGCATATTGCGCACATCAGCGCAAAAAATCTGTCCGCAATAAAGCTGTAGCTTTCGAGGGTGTCCTTGGAAAATGCCAAATCACCGTTTTGGGTAAGCTCGGCATAGGTTGCCTCAACCGTTCTGCCCCCCGAACGCACCACCATGGAGTCCGAATCGAACAAGTACCCGTATACGGCATTGCCCATGTCATCGGCGCTAAACTGCTTTGTGGTGTCCGCTATTATTAACATTCCTCCCAAATTCAATTCAAATGGCTCCGACATTGTAAGCGTATTGTTTTTAAACTCAAAATCCGGTACGCTTTTTTGGTAATACGCGCCCATAATCCCCTTAAGCTGCATGGCCGCGGTAACTACGGCAGCAGAGCTTACGGCAATAATCACCGCGGCGTACACCAGTACTCTCCACCAGCTGTTTAAAAGCAGCTCCTTATATCTTCTCGGATAAACAAGACCTATAGCAAAATCGTTTAAAATCTTCATTCTAATCCCCGTCCAAATTGATTTTCCATAATTCTAACACATAAGCACCCAATTGTCAAGTATTATTGCCGCCGGGCTGAATAAACATCATTAAAAATGCCGCAAGCATAAGCGCACTGCTTATTAAAATCGCTTTTTGCGCCCAAATTCCCACAAAAAAGCTGCCCGTTACCGCTCCGGCAACAAATATAATAATGAAGCAGTAAAACATAAGCCCCTTTTTAAGAAGCTCCCTATCCCGCTTTAAAACCGCATCGCACAGCGATTGGGTTGCGGTGCGCAGGTTTCCTATGCACATGGTTGTGGCGGCGGGACTGCCGTTGATTTTTCTGAAGCTTTCCACCTGTGCGCCGCAGGCAAGGGAGGTTAAGCTGTTGGCAAGCAGGTTGTATTCCCTCGGCATAAGGCTCACCGCAAACAGCACCGCCGCTTCCATAAGCACCGTTATCTGCCGCCAGTGTATGGTGTTTTTCTCTTTAAAAAAATACCTTGCCATAACCGCCGCCCCGATACCTACGGAAAATGCAACGATGGGACACAGATACTGCATCGCCTGCTCCCATTTCCCCTCAAATACATTAACTCCCAAAAGCAGAATATTCCCCGTCTGGGCGTTTGCGAAAACCTCGCCCCGGCACAGGTACGAGTACGCGTCCATAAACCCGCCCGAAACGGTCAGAATTACGGCTAAAAGTACCGATTCGGAAACCTGGAAATCCTTTTTCATAATCCGATGCTTTCCTTAAATTCAAATAATTTTCTTGCCTCGTCCCTGTCGGCATTATCGGCAATGTATTCGGACGCACTCTTTTTCACAAATACCGCCTTAAACGCCCGCACAAGCCACATCACCGGCAAAAGCACCGGAGCCTTTTCCAATACGGGATAAAATCCGCGCATTTCCGAAAGGGGCAGGAAAAATGCATCGACTGCCCTCGAAAACCGGCTTGTGTTTGCACTTCGCCACATTTTGTACTGCTCCTCGTTTCCGAAGGTGCCATTTTCGGCGATGAAATCACCGAGCCGAAGCACAAGCTCATCATCTGTCGGCTCATTGCCAAACCAATGGGCGGCAAGGGTTTTTAGGTTTCTCTCGATTGTGGTAAGCTCTCCCTCCAAAAGCATTTTGTTTATGTATTCCCAATTGAGGGTTTTGTTATACCTGTCAAGATATACCCATATATCCAAAACGGATTTTATGCCGCTGGAGCTGTGCTTTAAATGCTTTGCGGTATGCAGTATCATGTACAGATAAAAATCCTCCGGGGTCATTTCATAGCGATAAGTAAAGCCTGAGCACAGACGCTTGTTGGCAACTATCCTGTCGCACAGTTTCCGCCAGCTTTTAAACTCCGGAGCCATAAGATAACGGTGTACCTCCACCATCATCAGCTTGCCGCGTTTGTATTCGTCATGCATACCATGGCCGACTGTTTTGGAGTCATAGGTATATCCCAGTGATTCCATGACCTTTTTTGTCGCTTTTGTCTGTCTGTCGGGAATATATATATCCAAATCGGTGCTTTGGCGCATATCCGGCGAGGGATACAGATTTTTTATAACAAAGCCCTTTAGTGGCATATGGACTATGCCCTCGCTCTCAAGCCGATCCATGAGCGCTTGTGACTCTACATACTGAGTGCTTTCCCTGACGATGGCGTGCTTGTAAAGCTCCGTTGCCGCTCTCCATGCACCGCTCTTTTTTACCGACTCGAATTTGTCCAAGGACATATACAAAATATTGTCCACCGCATGAGTCCGCGAAAGCTTATAAAGCTCCCCGGTTTCTATTTCCGACCCGGCAGGGGGCAGGGGCGGTTTTTCGTTTTTCACCGCACAGGCAAGCAGCCTTGCAAGATATTCGCTGTATGCTCTGATATTTTCCATTTCCGACCTCTTTTTTAACAAAATATTTATTATACGCTTATTATAACACAAAATATGCAATATGGCAATAAAAAAAACAACAAAACCGCTTGCTTTTGGGGGCGTGTTATGGTAAAATTAAGATATAATAAAGGAGTGAATTACTATGAAAAAGTTTTTAACGGCACTGATATTAGCATCGCTGATAATGGGAATAAGCGCCGCCGCTTACACCGATGTAAACGAAAACGACTGGTTTTTCTCTGCGGTAAGCACCGCCACACAAAAGGCGTGGTTTTCCGGCTATGATGACGGCAGTTTTCTTCCCCAAAATACTATTTTAAGAGGCGAAGCGGCAAAGGTGCTTTCCGTATACAAATACGGCGAAAACATCCCCGAAATTACCTCGGCACCGGAGGATATTTCCGGTGAGGAATGGTATGCGCCCTACGCCGCCCTGTGTGCGGCAGAGGATATAATACCCTTAAACGGCTCTGCCTTTGACGCCCAAACGCCCATAACCCGCCAGGACGCAATGTATGCCATGAGCGCGGTTTTGGAGCTTGAAAAGTCTAATGATTTATCCGCCCTTGACGCGTTTTCGGACAGGGACTTAATAAGCGATTACGCAAAAAGCTCCGTTGCGGCGGCGGTTTTTGCGGGGATTGTTTCCGGCTTTGACGATGATACCGTAAAGCCCCTTGATACAATTACAAGAGCGCAGTTTGCAACGATTATGATGAATGCGGAGGATTTTAAATCCGCCGTTCCCACCCCCGAGCCTACTTTAGCGCCAACCCCGACACCCACAGCCGCTCCGACAGCCGCTCCCCAAGTATCGGAGGAGACGGGCAAAAACCTCTTTGACGGTCAGTACATAAACAACAAAACCCTCACAAAGAAAACCGAGGGTGAAACGGAGGTATGGGCTGAAGGCTCAAACAGCGGCTTTTATTTAAGCGGCTACTGCAAAATCTCGCCCAATCAAAGCTATTTTATCGGAATGTATGACCCGGCAAAGCGCACATATGTAAGATACTGCCGCCAGTATGCCTTTTACGACAAGGACAAGAAGTTTTTAAGCGGCGGCAATATTGCCGATAATATGCTTGTGGTTTCGCCCACAGACGCCGAATACATGAGATTTTCCATACAGAAGGTTTCCGAAATGGGTGCGGCGCGGCAGATGTACAGAGTTGTGCTGGCAAATTCCGAGACTGTTCCCGAAGCCTTCATTTCCTCCACCGAGCTTATAAGCACAGCCTTTGAGGACAAGAATGTGTTCTTTATAGCCGACAAATTCGCTTCCGGCGGCAATGCGGCATGGATAAACAGCCTTGAGAAAAGCCTGTTCCACAGCCAATTTGCTCTAAGCGTAAGTTCAAACTACACCTATACAAGCACCTCCGCTTCAATAAGCGCACAGAAGGTATTAGACCTGATAAAGGATGATGTTGATTACATTGTAGTGGCATGCGGCACTCATGACTGGCAGCGCTGTTCCTGGACGGGGGCGATGGACGGACTGGGAGATATAAGCGATACCAATGAAATGACCATATACGGAGCAATCAACTCCTTTGTTTCCAGGATACAGACCCGCTTCCCCAATGCGAAGCTTGTACTGGTAACTCCGCCCAACTTCTCCTATGCGGGCACAGCCTTTACCGAGGGCGGTTTTTGCAATGCCTGCACCTTCTCAACGGCGAACGTTGCCGAGGCGATAAAGGAAATAGGCGCAAAGAACGGAGTTTCGGTCATAGACCTTAACGAGCAGTGCTGGTCAAGGGACAATATTTCACAGTATGTAAATTATGCGGAATATTCCTATATGAACATGAACGAGGACGGAAACAAGCTTATAGCGGATATTATGGCAAAAGAGCTTATAAAGCTTGCCGAGTAATCAAAAAAAAACTCTTGAAGTCAACTTGATTTCAAGAGTTTTTTGCTTATTCAACGGGCAGCGAAAGCAGCCTGTGGCTTAATTTAATCAGCTCCGGGTTATTTTCGGAGTTTTGTATCAAAACGTTCCCGCGCCTGTTTTCGGTGCGCAGCAGTCCCTTTTGCGCCAGCCGTCTTTTCATTTCAAGGGCCGTTCCCAAGCTTCCGTCGATTATCTGTATGGGACGTTTGCCCAAAAATTCCTTAAGATGCGGTCTTAAAAATGGGTAGTGGGTGCAGCCTAAGACTATTGTTTCCGTATCGTCCGTAATATACGGAAGCAGATGCTCCTCAAAATATGCGTCAAGCTCCACACCGTCCAAATTACCCCGCTCCACAAATTCCATAAGTCCCTCGCAGGGCAGGGGAATAATTTGAGCCTTGTCCTTGTAGCGGTCAAGCAGATAATGGAATTTCTCAAGCTTGACGGTCATGGGCGTTGCCATAACCAAAATTCTGCCGCCGCGGCTTTGCATTGCCGCCGGCTTTATTGCCGGCTCTATCCCCACGATGGGCATATCGGGGAAAGTATTTCTTAAGGGGCGCACAGCCGCGCTTGTGGCTGTGTTGCAGGCAACCACCAGTCCCTTTACTCCCTCGTCAAAGAGCTTGTTTGCCGCCGCAAAGGTGAGATTTCGTATTTCCTCCTCGGGCTTTGTGCCGTAGGGTGCATTTTGGGAATCGCCGTAATATATAAAATCCTCTGCCGGCATTACTCTTATGGCTTCGCGAAGCACGCTTAAACCCCCAAGCCCCGAATCGGTAAAGCCTATGGGCAGATTTTTCCTTTCGGATATGTTATCCATGTATCATCTTCCTTTGATGTATTGAAGCATTGCTTCTTATAAACATTATACCATTTCTTAACATAATAATCAAGCCTATCTCGAAAAAAAAGAAAGGAGCGCTTTCGCACTCCTCTTAAAATCAGTTATTGATAAGCTTGTCGCTTTCGTTGTTCCAGCTGTAAAGCTTACGGATTTCCTCGCCGACCTTTTCAAGCTTGTGATCCGCAGCGTTGCGGCGCATAGCCTTGAAATGTACCTGTCTGCCTGCCGGTGACATATCGAGAAGGAAGTCCTTTGCAAAAGTTCCGTCCTGAATATCCGAAAGAACCTTCTTCATAGCCTTCTTTGTGTCCTCGGTTACGATCTTGGGACCTGTGATGTAATCGCCGTACTCGGCTGTGTTGGAGATTGAGTATCTCATGCCCTTAAAGCCGCTCTGATAGATAAGGTCAACTATGAGCTTCATCTCGTGGATACACTCAAAGTATGCGTTTCTCTCGTCATAGCCTGCCTCGCACAGTGTTTCAAAGCCTGCCTGCATAAGAGCCGTAACTCCGCCGCACAAAACAGCCTGCTCACCGAACAGGTCGGTTTCTGTTTCTGTCTGGAAGGTTGTTTCCAAAACGCCCGCTCTTGCGCCGCCTATACCCAAAGCGTATGCAAGCGCCAGCTCCTGAGCCTTGCCTGTAGCGTCCTGCTCAACAGCGATAAGACAGGGAACGCCCTTGCCCTCCTGGTACTCGGATCTTACGGTGTGACCCGGTCCCTTGGGCGCGATCATTGTAACGTCAACGTTCGCGGGAGGAACGATTGTTCCGAAGTGAATGTTGAAGCCGTGAGCGAACATAAGCATATTGCCCTCCTCAAGGTTGGGCTCTATCTCGTTTTTGTATAAATCAGCCTGAAGCTCGTCATTTATCAAAATCATGATAATGTCTGCCTTCTTTGCCGCCTCGGCTGAGGTGTATACCTCAAAGCCCTGCTCCTCGGCTCTCTTCCAGGACCTGCTGCCCTCGTAAAGTCCGATGATTACATTACAGCCCGAATCCTTCAGATTGAGCGCGTGAGCGTGACCCTGCGAGCCGTAGCCGATGATTGCGATTGTCTTGCCCTGTAAAAGTCCTAAGTTACAGTCGCTCTCATAGAAAATTCTTGCCTCATGGTCTAATGTCTTTGCCATTTTTATTACCTCTTTCTTAATTAAAGATTTTCATTAACTATTGTAATACTAATATGTCGATTTGTCAAGTATTTACTTATATTTTTAATGTATTTGAGCCTCTTTCCAGAGCGGTCATGCCCGTACGGGCAAGCTCCTCTATGCCGTAGGGGCTTATCATGTCGATAAATGCGTCAAGCTTTGACGGGCCGCCGGTTATTTCTATAACCACCGTCGAGGGTGCAATGTCGACTACCTTTGCCCTGAAGATATTGGCAATCTCCAAAACCTCGCTTCTTGTCTTTGTGGAGGTTTTTACCTTGCACAGCATTATTCCGCGCTTTACCATATCGGCATTTTTTAGGATTTTAATCTTAATAACCTCCATGATTTTGGAAAGCTGCTTTGTCACCTGTTCAACGGTTAAGGCATCGCCCTTAACCTCTATGGTAATTCTTGAGATGTTCTCCTCGTTTGTGGTGCCTACCGAAAGGGAGTGGATATTAAATGCCCGTCTTGTGAACATTCCCACAACTCTTGAAAGCACACCGGAGGTGTTTTCCACAAGTATTGAAACCGTATAAATTCCGTCGCTCATTTTACCGCCTCCTTTTTGGGAAGTCTGTCCTCGTTTAAGGAATCGCCCGTAGGCTCAAAGGGATTTACCGATACCACCAGTAAAAACGAGCCGTCCGCGCCCATAAGCTTATCGATGCCCTCATCAATTTGACTGTTTTCGGCGATGTAGGCATTGGGTATGCCGTAAGCGTCCGCAAGCTTGTTAAAGTCGGGGCTTCCCTCGATTGTAACCGCCTGGTAGTTGGATTTATAGAGCAGATACTGATGCTCATGCACCATTCCCAAACGGTCGTTTTTAAACACTACCATCTTTACCGGGATATTCCACTGACACATGGTCGCAAGCTCCGGCAAATCCATCTGGAACGAGCCGTCACCCATTATTGCCACAACCGGCTTATCCGCCGCCGTTGCCGCACCGATTGCCGCGGGCAGACCGTAGCCCATTGTACCAAATCCCCCGGAGGTGAGCAGTGCGCGGGGTGTTTTTACATTAAAGTAATTCGCCGTCCAAATCTGGTTTTGACCAACCTCGGTTGAGAGGTATATATCCGAATTTGTCTTTTCCGACAGACGTGTGAGGAAGTATTTGGGGTCTACAAAGCCCGTATCCGCGCTGTTTGAACGGGGCGGATACTTTTCGCGAAGATTTTTAACCTCTTCCTCCCAGTCCTCGTATATGCCGTATCCCTCGCAAAGAGGAATAAGCGTGTCGAGTACCTCGCCTATATCGCCCACAACGGGAATATCGGGAACAAGGTTTTTGCCGATTTCCGCCGGGTCAATATCGATATGTATTATAGTTCTGTTATTTTTAAAGCCCTGAGCATGAGCAACCGTTCTGTCGCCCAATCTTGAGCCTAAAATTATAACCGTATCGGCATGATTTAAGGCAAGATTTGCGCGCTTTGCGCCATGGGAGCCGACCATTCCCAAATAGCTCTTGCTGTTTGACGGTACGGTGCCTATGCCCATCATTGTGGAAACCACCGGTATACCGGTTTTGTCGACAAATTCTCTGAATTTATCCACCGAGTTTGAAATAACTATGCCGCCGCCCGCAAGAATAATCGGTCTTTGGGCGGACTTTATCGCCTCGGCAACCTTGTTAATCTGTGATTCGTTGGGCTTGCCCACAAGCTTATATCCCCGTATATTGACCTCATCGTCCTCTTCGGGATAATCAAAGGTCTGCTTTAAAATATCCATCGGGAAGTCTATAAGCACAGGACCGGGTCTGCCGGTGCTTGCAATATGAAATGCCTCGTTTATAACACGCGGTATTTCCTCGCCCGATTTTATCAGGTGGTTATACTTGGTAAAGGGCAGGGTTGCGCCGATTATATCGACCTCCTGGAACGCGTCCTTACCTATTAAATTTGTGGCAACCTGACCCGTTAGAGCAACCACCGGAACCGAGTCCATAAAAGCGGTGGCGATACCCGTAATAAGGTTTGTCGCGCCCGGACCCGATGTTGCGGTGCATACTCCGACGCCGTTTGTAACTCTGGCGTAGCCGGATGCCATATGAGCAGCGCCCTGCTCATTTCTTGTTAAAATATGCTTTATGGGAGAAAAGGACAGCTTGTCTATAATCGGACAGTTTGCCGCGCCCGGATATCCGAACACAATTTTTACGCCGTTTTTCTCCAAAGCCTTTACGACCATTTCCGCGCCGGTCATCTTCAAGAAAATTCCCCCTTTTGTTGATAAATATTTTGAAAAAAACGCTCCGCTGTTTCCGAAGCCGCCGCACAGTGCCATGTATTGGCACTGCGTGTTTTTTAGTCTACATTTGACGTATGGTAAAATGTATCTGAAAAGCCCGGCAGGGTAATGCCAAAGCTTATTGATTAAAGATTATCGTTTCTATTTTATCAGTGAAAAGCCCGCTTGTCAACACTATTTTCAAATAATCGGCATAGTTTTTATTTTAACCCCCGCAGGCAAGTCTTTTTTGTGCTTTTTGAGCATAGAAAAAAGTCGGGACATATGCTTACATTGTCCCGGCTCTTAACATACTCTGTAATGTTTTTACGAGTTCTTCAATCTGAACGGGCTTTGATAAAAAGCCGTTCATGCCGCTTTCCAGTGCCGCTTTCCTGTCCTCATCAAACGCATTGGCGGTCATTGCCAAAATCGGAATGTTTGACAGTTCGGGATTATCCAGTCCGCGGATTTTTCGGGTTGCTTCGTAACCGTCCATTACGGGCATTTGAATATCCATAAGCACCAGGTCATACTCGCCCGGCTTTGATGCGGCTATTTTCTCCACCGCTTCCGCTCCGTTTTGGGCTGTATCCATCCTAAATCCGTACTCGCCCAAAATCTCCAATGCGATTTCTCGATTTAACTCGTTGTCCTCGGCAATAAGCAGATGCTTACCCTTAAAGTCTGCGGCGGGAAGTACATCTTCACCGGCGCTCTCCTTTGCTTTTCCCTCGCCGCGGCGCAGTGCCAAACGGATTATAAACTCCGTTCCCCTGTCCTTTTCGGTCTGCACCTCTATTGTGCCGCCCATCATATCGATAATATTTTTTGAAATTGCCATTCCCAAGCCTGTGCCTTGGATTTTGCTTACAGTGGAATTTCGCTCCCTTTCAAAAGGCTCAAATATTTTCTCGGCAAATTCCCGGCTCATACCGATACCGTTATCCCTAACTCGGATTTCATACAAGCCCTTGTCGCCGGGAGCATCATCAAGCTGGGTTATGCCCACAGACACCGTACCGCCGGGGTGGGTGAATTTTATTGCGTTTGACAAAAGATTTAACAGCACTTGATTAAGTCGGGTTTTGTCACAGAACACGTTTTCATCGGTTACGTCAATATTGATATTGAGCTTCATCTGCTTGTCTTGAATTTGACCGCCGATTATGGTCTTAATGTCATGGAGCATATCGGACAAATTGACCTCGGTTTCCTCTAACCTGACTTTTCCGCTCTCAATTCGGCTCATGTCTAAAATATCGTTAATCAGAGAAAGCAGATGATTGCTTGACGATAAGATTTTACTTAGGTAATCCTTTACCTTCTCCGTATTTTTCACATTTGCCGCCGCCAGCGTTGCAAAGCCGATTACCGCGTTCATGGGCGTGCGTATATCATGGGACATATTTGAAAGGAAGGTGCTTTTTGCCTTGTTTGCCGACTCGGCGGCAACCATTGCCTCCTCCGCGGCCAAACGCAGCCTGTTAAGCTCCTTATTGTTCTCCTGTTCAATCTTCACCATCTGACCGCGCCGCCAAACCACGATAAGACTAAAGAACGCAAGCAAAATCAAAACAGCCATAATCGCCATGACGGTAGTCGCCACGCTGATTGTGGATCTCATCATATCCATGGTATTGGCCGCCACATACTCGGCAGAAATCAGCAGCATCAGGGTCATGTCGTAATCCGCAAGCGTTGTTAAACAGTAATAATACTCGGTCTTATCGAGAAGGATATTCGCGGCAACAACGCCCGTTTCCTTTAAATGTTCCCTAACCTCATTAAAGGTGCGGTTTTGAACATGCTCGGCATTTTCCAAAGCCTTAAAGATATTTCGCACTCCGAATATATCGTCTTGGGCATCGTAATAGGCGAGAAGTCCGTTTCTCTTAATGATATAGGTGGCCGCGTTTCCGCCGTAGCTTTCGGTGGTGTAGTATTTTTTCAGGGTTTTTATGTCCTTTAAAACTACCAGGTGGGTAAATTTGTTTCCGTCTTGTGAAACGGTAATGGG
The DNA here is from genome assembly GCA_029226975.1 of Clostridiales bacterium. Classification (GTDB taxonomy): domain Bacteria; phylum Bacillota; class Clostridia; order UBA1381; family UBA1381; genus Ornithomonoglobus_A. The sequence continues at coordinate 76,844 of JAQXZB010000007.1, forward strand.
ATTATCCAGTTTTTGGGTAAATGCCAGGAATGTCCCCTCCACATTACTTGTATCGGAAACGAAGGTATGGCGCTCCTCTCCGTCGGCAAGGCGGCCTATATCGTCCCAAATCCCCGCATCGCCCTCAACCACATAGGCTGTGCCCATGGAGTCCAAAAGCATTACCCGACAGCCGTAAAGGTCTGTGCAGAAATCCTTTTCCAGTGCGCCTATGGCACCAAAAAGCTCCTGCTCGGTATTGTAGTGCTTTCCCTCGGCTGTGGCCTTTATTCCGGTAACAAGATTCCAGTGGGCTTCCAAGCCGGAGTCCATATTTGCCCTGATTTGGGAAATCATTTCCTCCAGCTGAGAAGAACGCTCCTTTACCGTCTGCTTCATCATATAGGAACGGATATACCAAACGCCTGCCACAAGGGCTGTAATCACCAAAAGCGCAAACAGCACGGGTATAAGATATTTAGTTATTTTTCTGCTTTTCTCCATAGTTATCTCAATTTAATATAATCCGTAGGCGCTTCAAGCTGACCCTTTTCGTCTATAAGGCGCTTAAAGACATATGATTCAAAATGCACATCGTCAATCCTGTAGTCCTCACAGCCCACCGCGCTCATGGCTTCAACCACATACCAGTCATAATCACTGCAAATCAGCACCGAATATTCGGCATTGGGGTCAAGCTCCTTTCCGCCGACGGTAATGGCGTTTAGCACATAATTGCCGTCCTTCTTTGAAATATCCATCTCAAAGCCGCTTGACACATAAAGGGTACTGTCATTGCACACCGCGCCCCTGTTTCCCTTTAAAGAAAGGGTGTTTGACACAAGGTCAAAGAGCTGTTTTCCGGTTAATTTCGCGATTACGGGCTTGCCCACATCGTTGTTTATCATGTAGCCCAAATCCTTTTCGGTATAATCTCCCTTATAGACATCACTGCTTATATAACAGGACTGACCGAATACCATATCCACATCCGCTTCTGCAAGAACGGTATTGTAAACGGCGGAAGCCGCCGGATTTCCGCGCTCTTTCGTAAATTCATTTGAATAGGGCGTATCGATATGCGCCGCCGTTTCGCCCGATGTCTCATTTTGAGCCATCAGGGCATTAAAGGCATCAAACGCCTTTTTGGGTGTGTCCAGTTCTCCCTTTAATATGCGCTGAACTACGTTCTCGGAAATGCTAAACATCTCACCGGAGGCCAGTCTTATATACATTTTATTCTGTTCTATGTACGGCTTTATGTTGTCCAACTCCGGCAGCAGCTCCAAATTCACGTCCTTGTTATAGGGAATCATGTTCTTGCCGTAGGTAATGCATCTTTGACCCTCTTGGCTGAGCATTGCGGTCATAATCTTCAAAAGAAGTTCTTCCCGCTTGGGGTCCTCCATTGCTTTCTTGCCGGCGGCCACATGGAATGAGGGATATGTCAGATACCAGTTATCGTTTTCGGTATCGCCGAAATAGGGAAGTAATATGGATCTGTCGCCCTCGCGGCCCGGAAAGCCTATTACATCCGTTCCGGTACCCCGGTACATGGCAAGCTTGCCTTCCATGTAAAGTCTTTTGGGGTCTTGATTTATCATCTGTGTTTCCGCTTCGCCAAGACCGGTTTTTTCTTTCATATCAAAGAACTTCTCAAATACCGGCATCCACACCTGTTCGGAAAGCTGATTTGTAAGCCCGCTTTCGTACTTCTGCCGCCACTCTCTGCCCTCCATGGACAAAAGCTGTGATATGGAAAAGCCCTGAAGCACCTCCATACAGGTATAATCCGAGCCGAAATCGGAACAGAAGCCCTTAATTCCCTGCTTTTCAAAGGCTTCGCAGGCGGCAATAAAAGAATTATAATCCGTAGGTACGGCAATGTTATGCTCCTTAAAGAGCGTTTCGTTTATGATAATGCTGTCTATGTCCGCACAGGCCGGCAGCCAGTTAATTGTACCGTCATCATAGGTGTAGTTTTCCAAATACGAGCCGTAAAATGCGGAAGCCAGCTCCGTATCGCAAAAATCATACAAAAGGTCTTTTATAAGCACCGCGTCCTTAAGGGAAAAACGGCGCACCGTCAGAATATCCGGCAAATCGTCATGGTCATTTAAGTAACGGTAAAAATCCGTTGAATTGGTGGCAAGCGTAAAATCAAACTCCACCTCCGGAAAGGTATCGCACAGATACTGGGTGTAGTTTTCAAGAAGCTGTGTTCCCCACAGGGCAATTGTTACTTTTTCTTTCCCGCTGTCGGCAGTTTGCGTGCCGCAGCCGCTAAGCATTGTCCCTGTCATGGCAAGCGCCGACAAAAGGCAAATAAGTTTTTTCATATTGGTCCTCCGTATGTGTATTTTTTGCTTTTTTAAGATATATACAAGGATTATACCATACATACTTATTTATTGCAAGCGTTTTTCCGTACATATTATATGAAAAAAATCGTTTTCCCTCTTGAAAACCTACAAAACATATGCTATTATAGTATAAAGAGGTGTTCTTGATGAAGATTTCAACAAAGGGAAGATATGCCCTGAGGATGCTTGTTGACCTGGCGGAGCATAAAAATGACGGCTTTGTGGCCTTAAAGGATATTGCACAGCGCCAGGGCATTTCAAAGAAATACTTGGAGCAGATTGTTTCCATCTTAAACAAAAGCGATATTTTAAAAACCAACCGGGGCTTTCAGGGCGGGTATATGCTTGCAAAACCGCCGCAAAGCTATACGGTGGGCGAGATACTGCGCATGACGGAGGGAAGTCTTTCCCCGGTTGCCTGTCTTGACTCTGACCCCATTGAGTGTGAAAGGAGCGGCGACTGCCCCACCCTTGCGGTCTGGCAGGGGCTTTATAAGGTCATAAACGAGTACCTTGACTCCGTTACCCTAAGCGACATACTGGATATGCAAAATGAGAGGCGAACGGACGATTACATTATTTAAGGGGCCACAGCAAAATGCACAGACCGCATAAAGCGAAAAAAGTATAGCAATAAGCCGATTTTAGAACAAAATATAGTTATAACAGGCTTAATCCTAAGGTGAAAATTTGTTATTCTAACAAATTTTATTAAAAATCGCTTTATGCTATAAACAAACCTCACCACTCGACGTACCCATGTACGCCTTCGGGCAAGGATTTTTAGGCTTAACGCCTAAAAATCTTCGGTTTGTTCA
>JAQXZB010000008.1 GCA_029226975.1 Clostridiales bacterium
TTGTTTACGAAACAACAGAAACCGTTATTGACGAAACTGACAGTACAAAAACAAAAGAGGTTGTTGTTACGCACAGAAACCCCATAAGCATATTTGCAGACGGCAATGAATATAAAGCGGAAACAAGCTTTGTAATGCCGAAGCTTACCGATGGCAGCCGATTGGAGATTACGGCAAACAAAGCCCACGGTATAATCGATTATGACAAACAGACAATGACTGCGGATATTGTTGCCGATAAAGCTTATAAGGGTATAAAGATTATCTTTGCCGCCTACAGCAACGGCGAGCTTGCTTTGGTTAAGTGGGTTGACGCCGATTTAGCGGAAGGATTCAATACCGTAACCGTTCCCGAAACTTTTACGGCAGATGGCGCAGATACGATAAAGGTTATGGTTTGGGAGAATTTTGACAGTATAAAACCGCTGTTTGAAGCTTATGAATAAGTAGTTTTAAAAGTTGAAAACTAAGACAGTAAATCGGTTTGACCAATTTGGCGGCGGTCTGAGGAGCGGGACGATTTTATTCGTTCCGCTCCTTTTGGGTATTAAAAATTATTGTTAAAGCCGTTTAAAAGACGTGTGGCATAGGCACCGTCCACCTGCTCCCAGTCGAAGCTGTAGGGCTTCATGCCCGATTCGAGAAGCTGCTTGTGCAGGGTGTTGTATGTATCCTCCGGCACCGAGGAGGTGTAGATTTGATTTTCAACACTGTCATGCACCATAAATTCAATTGCGCCGTTTTGCACCTTGCCGAAGCGGCAGGTGCGCCTGTCCGATTTGTCCGCGTCCTGCATAAGTATCATCAGCTTTATGACCTCGATGGTTTTATCGTTCATGCCGTTGTCAAATATCAGTATTTTTTCCAAAAGCGCGTTGTAGTCCGTTACAAAACGCAGATTATATCCCCACAGCTTTTCAAGCTCCCCGGATGCCTTGGAGCTGTTTTGCACATCATCAAACAGCTTGGCACACACAATGGGGTCATTGCAGGGATAAAAGGAAATCATAAGCCGCCTTGCGTTGTCGCGGTACAGAAGCGGCGAGGGCATCAGCGCCGCGTAGGAGCAGGAGGGACAATTAAACATATTGACCTTGCCCGATAAAAGATCCTGCTTCAAATCCGCGCTGTCATCGGCGGTTATCGAATTCCATACGGTTACCTCGCATTGCTCGGAGCAGTGGGGACATCTTATACTTTGCTTGCTGTTTAAACTCATAAAATTATTCCTTTCAGTGAAATCCGGTGTCTATATTATACTACATTTCTTTGGATTTTGCAATCGCAATATCCGTTTTATTCTGTAATTTTATGAATTTTAATTTATTGTAATATAACTTTTGTGACATTGCTGTTACAAATTTATCGCTTAAAGGCAGCCCTTTTTCGAGCCGTTTGTTCGCTGATTTATCAAACCGGTTTTGCATAAGCTCTATACGCCAGCCCAATATAAAAAGCGCACACGCCTTGATTAAAATATTCATATCCGCCCTCCTGTGAAATAAATACCTTTTACGGATTTATTCTTCTCCTTATCCGTTATAAAATTCAATGAAATTTCTGTTGACATTAGTATAAAATGGTGATATAATAATAACGAACATAAATTCGAAAAAATGTAAAAAAAATGAAAAATATGAAACCTACTTGTAACCGTATGTAAAAAATCCTGTAATTGACAAAACTTATATATTGTGCTATAGTAGGTTTCAGAACTCAAAAAACACAAGATATTGTGGTTTTACTAAAAACTAACATACAACTTGAATATATAAAAGAAAATGGGGGAAAGGAACAATGAAGGTAATCAAAAAAGACGGAACCAAGGAAATTTTTAACGTTCAGAAGGTTGTAACCGCGGTAAACAAATCGGCATTTCGCGTATTGGTAAAATTTACGGATGAGGATATAGACTTTATCTGCCGCTTTGTCGAGGAAGAAGCGAAGAAGATGGGCAAGGAGGAAATACGCATTGCCGAAATGCACAACATTGTTGAGGGTGCATTGGAGAGAGTAAATCCCAAGGTTGCAAAAAGCTACAGGGATTACAGAAATTACAAGCAGGATTTTGTGGCAATGCTTGACGAGGTGTACAGAAAGAGCCAGTCCATTATGTATATAGGCGACAAGGAAAACTCGAATACCGACTCCGCTCTTGTTTCCACAAAGAGAAGTCTTATCTTTAATCAGCTTAACAAGGAGCTTTATAAGAAGTTCTTTTTAACCACCGAGGAGCTTCAGGCTTGCCGCGACGGGTATATTTATATCCATGATATGTCCGCAAGAAGAGATACGATGAACTGTTGTCTTTTTGACGTTCAGAATGTTTTGTCGGGCGGCTTTGAAATGGGAAATTTGTGGTATAACGAGCCTAAGTCCCTTGACGTTGCCTTTGACGTTATAGGAGATATTGTGCTTTCGGCGGCATCGCAGCAGTACGGCGGCTTTACAGTTCCGTCGGCAGACTTGATTTTGGAGCCGTATGCCGAGAAATCCTATGAGAAGTATACGGAAAAGTACATGGAGCTGGGACTTGACGAGGGCAAGGCGCGAAAGGTTGCGCTTGCGGACGTTCAGAGGGATTTTGACCAGGGCTTCCAGGGCTGGGAGTATAAGTTTAACTCCGTTTCCTCATCAAGGGGCGATTATCCCTTTATCACCGTAACCATAGGTACGGGAACGGGACGTTTTGCAAAGATGGCATCAAAATCAATGCTCAAGGTAAGAATGAACGGACAGGGCAAGCCGGGCTTTAAAAAGCCGGTGCTTTTCCCGAAAATCGTATTCCTCTATGACGAGAATCTTCATGGCGAGGGCAAGGAACTGGAGGACGTGTTCGAGGCGGGTATAGAATGTTCGTCAAAGACAATGTATCCCGACTGGCTAAGCCTTACCGGCGAGGGATATGTTCCCTCAATGTATAAAAAATACGGAAGAATTGTTTCGCCCATGGGCTGCCGCGCATTCCTTTCACCCTGGTATGAAAGAGGCGGCATGGAGCCGGCGGACGAGAACGATAAGCCGGTATTTGTGGGAAGATGGAACATCGGTGCGGTATCGCTGCATCTGCCGATGATTTTGGCAAAGTCAAGACAGGAGGGCGTAGATTTTTACGAGCTTTTGGATTATTATTTAAACCTTATAAGAAATCTGCATCTTAGGACCTATGATTATTTGGGTGAGATGAGAGCCTCCACTAACCCGCTTGCTTACTGTGAGGGCGGCTTCTACGGCGGAAATTTGGGACTGCACGATAAGATTAAGCCTATAATGAAAACTGCAACGGCTTCCTTTGGAATTACGGCTTTAAACGAGCTTCAGCAGCTTTATAACAAGAAATCAATCGCCGAGGACGGTCAGTTTGCCCTTGAGGTGCTTCAGCATATAAACGATAAGGTAAACGAGTTTAAAAAAGAGGACGGCAAGCTTTACGCCATCTACGGAACTCCGGCAGAGTCCTTGTGCGGACTGCAGATAACGCAGTTTAGAAAGAAGTACGGCGTTATTGAAAATGTTTCGGACAGAGAGTATGTTTCAAACAGCTTCCACTGCCATGTAACCGAGGATATTACGCCCATAGAGAAGCAAAACTTGGAGGGACGCTTCTGGAATCTTTCAAACGGCGGAAAGATACAGTATGTAAAATATCCCATAAGCTACAACAAGGAAGCGATAAGAACGCTTGTAAGACGCGCAATGCAAAAGGGCTTTTACGAGGGCGTGAATTTGTCATTGGCTTACTGCGACGACTGCGGACACGAGGAGCTTGAAATGGACGTATGTCCCAAGTGCGGTTCCAGAAACCTTACAAAGATTGACAGAATGAACGGGTATTTGTCATATTCGAGAGTTAAGGGAGATACAAGATTAAACGCCGCTAAAATGGCTGAGATTGCGGAAAGGAAAAGTATGTAATAATGCGTTATCACAACATAACCAAGGATGATATGCTAAACGGCGACGGACTGAGAGTTGTTTTGTGGGTGGCGGGCTGCGAGCACCGCTGCCCCGAATGTCAAAATCCCGTAACATGGGATATAAACGGAGGACTGGAATTTGATGAGGCGGCAAAGCAGGAGCTGTTTTGCGAGCTGGACAAGGACTATATAAGCGGAATAACACTAAGCGGCGGCGATCCGCTTCATCATGAAAACCGCGCCGACATAACCGCGCTGATTGATGAAATAAAGGAAAAATATCCTAAAAAGACCATATGGATGTACACCGGTTATTCATGGAAAGACGTAAAGGACTTGCCCTGTGTGAGGAAAACGGATGTGCTTGTGGACGGAAGATATATAAAGGAGCTTAGGGATGTCAATCTGCCCTGGCGGGGAAGCACAAACCAAAATGTCATAGATGTGGATGAAAGCATACTTCTCGGAAAAATTGTACTGCATAACTGAAAAAAATTTCATGCAGGGTATTGACAAATGCGGGGAATAATAGTATAATGATGAATGGTGCGTGACGCACTAAAATAAAAAAGGAGGAATCGGTAGTGAAAGAAGGAATACATCCCGATTACAAGCAGACTACCATTACCTGCGCTTGCGGCGAGGTTATCGAAACAGGTTCCACTAAGGAAAATATCCAGGTTGAAATCTGCTCAAAATGCCATCCGTTCTTCACAGGTAAGCAGAAGCTTGTAGACACAGGCGGACGTGTTGAGAAGTTCAACAAGCGTTTCAACAGAAAGGCAAAGTAAATTGCCGAAAAAAATTTTTGATTGTACTGTAACCTATGACCTGGAAGACCGAATCACCAACGGCTGCCCGGCATATGGGGATCATTTATCATAGGAGGTGAATATCATGACTAAAGAGAGAAAGCAGCAGATCATTGCTGAGTTTGCTACTCACGAGGGCGATACAGGCTCTCCCGAGGTACAGGTTGCTCTTTTAACAGAGAGAATAAACCACTTAAACAATGACCATCTTAACGTTCACAAGAAGGACCACCACTCAAGAAGAGGTCTTCTTATGATGGTAGGTAAAAGACGCGGTCTTTTAAAGTACCTTGCAAGTCAGGATATCGAAAGATATCGTGCGCTTGTAGCTAAGTTGGGCTTAAGAAAGTAATTATTACAGGCAAACAGAAGGCGCGGCTTTTTGTTTGCCTGTTTGTAAATACCGGAGATATATGTCGGCATATAAACAGAGCGGATTGCTTTTACAGTCCGCTGTGCTTATCTGCTTACATAATCTCCGAAAAAAAATAATGGAGGATAATAATGGTAAGAGAATTTAAAACAACACTTGCCGGCAGACCCCTTGTTGTGGAAACGGGCAAGGTTGCACAGCTGGCAAACGGAAACTGTATTGTGCGCTACGGCGATACGGTGGTAATGGTAAACGTAACGGCTTCAAGAAGCCCCAGAGAGGGAGTGGACTTTTTCCCTTTAAGCGTTGATTATGAGGAAAAGCTTTATTCCGTAGGCAAAATCCCCGGCGGATACACAAAAAGAGAGGGCAAGCCCAGTGAAAAGGCAATCCTTACAAGCCGCGTAATCGACAGACCCATAAGACCTCTTTTCCCGTCGGATTTGAGAAATGACGTGTCGGTTGTGGCTACGGTTTTATCCGTTGAGCAGGACAACCCGCCTGAGGTTGCGGCTCTTATAGGCACCTCGATAGCTATTTCGATTTCGGACGTTCCCTGGAACGGTCCTATCGGCGGCGTATGGCTCGGTCTTGTTGACGGCGAGTATGTTATAAATCCGACAGTGGAGCAAAGAGCAAAAAGCGAAATGCACGTTACCGTTGCCGGAACAAAGGACAAGATTGTAATGATCGAGGCAGGCGCAAACGAGGTTGAGGAAAGCGTTATGCTTGAGGGTCTGAAGTTTGCACACAAGACCATAATCGAGCTTTGCGAGTTTATTTCGGGCATACAGGCAGAAATAGGCAAGGAAAAGTTCGCTTATGAAGCGCATGACGTTGATCATGATTTATATGACGCGATAAAGGAGAGGGCATATGAAAAAATTCAGCACGCCCTCGATACGGACGATAAGAATATAAGAGATGACAGACTGGGCGTTATAACCGATGAGCTTGTGGCTGAGCTGGAGGAGCAGTTCCCCTTAATTGCCGAGCAAATCGGGGAAATTCTCTACAAGATGCAAAAGGAAATTGTGCGCGCATGGCTTGTTGAGGGCAGACGTGTGGACGGTAGAGGTCTTGACGAGATAAGACCCCTAAGCGCAGAGGTTGATATGCTTCCGAGAGTTCACGGTTCGGGAATGTTTACAAGAGGTCAGACACAGGTATTGTCAATTGCAACTCTTGCGCCTCTTTCCGAAGCACAGCGTCTTGACGGAATAGACAATGACGAAGAAAAGAGATATATGCATCAGTACAACTTCCCCTCATACTCGGTGGGCGAAACAAAGCCCTCAAGAGGTCCGGGAAGACGTGAGATAGGTCATGGTGCTCTTGCCGAAAGAGCCCTGCTGCCGGTTATCCCCTCGGCTGAGGAGTTCCCTTATGCGATAAGAGTGGTTTCGGAGGTTCTTTCCTCAAACGGTTCGACCTCACAGGGAAGCGTGTGCGGCTCGACTTTGGCACTTATGGCTGCCGGTGTGCCGATTAAGGCTCCCGTTGCCGGTATTTCCTGCGGACTTATCACAACCGAGGATGGATTTACCACCATGGTTGATATTCAGGGTCTTGAGGACTTCTACGGCGAGATGGACTTTAAGGTTGCCGGAACAAAGAAGGGCATAACCGCAATCCAGGTTGATATTAAAAATGACGGTCTGCCCTATGAGGTGATAAACGAGGCGTTTACAAAGACCAGGGATGCCAGGTACCACATTATAGACGATGTAATGCTAAAGGCAATACCCCAGGTAAGAAGCGAGCTTTCCGCGTATGCTCCCAAGGTTGAGATAATGCACATAGACCCCGAAAAGATTAGAGAGGTTATCGGTCAGGGCGGAAAGGTTATCCAAAAGATTGTTGCCGATACAGGTGCCAAGATAGACATTGAGGAGGACGGCACAATTCATATCTTTGCGGAGAACCAGGAAAGCGGAAAGGCTGCCAAAAAGACAATAGAGAAGATTGTCGAGGAGCCGGAGGTAGGAAGAATTTACAAGGGCGTTGTAAAGACAATTATGAATTTCGGCGCGTTTGTTGAAATTCTGCCGGGCAAGGACGGACTTTGCCATATCTCCAAGCTTGATAAAAAGAGAGTTGAAAAGGTTGAGGACGTATGCCATGAGGGCGATGAGATGATCGTTATGGTAACGGACATTGACCCCAAGACCGGAAAAATCTCGCTGTCGAGAGAAGCTGCAATGGATATAATTGCCAACGCGTAAGAAATATAAGGACCGTATCATGTAATTATGGGCATGATACGGTCTTTTTTCGACAAAATAACAAAATTTTTCATTTTATTTCAGAAAACCCTTTATTTTTTTCTTAAAATAGAGTATAATAAAATAGATGTATAATACATAAATGAAAAGGAGTGCGCTATGAATAAGGTTGCTGTAACTATCAATTCAAGAAAATACACTGTCATGGCTGAGGAAAGCAGTGAGTACATACTCGGTCTTGCACAGCACATTAATGAGAAAATCGAAAAGGTGCTTACCGGCGGTACCAATGTTATGGGAGAAAGACCGCTTGTGCTTGCCGCCCTTAATATATGCGACGAGTATTTTAAGGTGAACGAGGCGGGGTATACAATAAACGAGCAGTTAAAGGTCTGCAATTCAAAGCTTGCCGCCCAGACGGAGGAAAATCTGAAGCTTAAGCAGGAGCTTGAGCAAATGAAAAAAGAGCCGGAGCAGCTTTCCATAGGCGAGGACGGCTTTGACAATGCACAGCTTCAAAAAAAGCTTACCGAGGCTCAAAATCAGGTTAAGTTTTTGGAGGGACAGGTTAAGGTAATGGAAGAAAAGATAAAGGCTCAGAAAAAGGAATTCGCCGCAAGAGAGCGCGAAATGCTTGATCTGATAGATAATCAGTAAAATGGAGCTGCTTTCACCTGCCGGCGGCACAGCTCAGCTAAAGGCGGCAATTCAATCCGGTGCGGACGCGGTGTACATGGGCGGTCCGAAATTCGGGGCAAGGTACAGCGCGCAGAATTTCACCCTTGATGAAATGCGCACCATGATAGAATACTGCCATCTCTACGGTGCGGACGCACATATAACGGTTAATACCCTTATAAAGGAAACGGAGCTTGAGGAGGCGGCAAGGTATCTGTACGCCTTAAACGATATGTGCGCGGACGCGCTCATTATCCAGGATTTGGGGCTTGCGCGGCTGGCGCGGGAGATTATCCCGGATATGCCACTTCATGCAAGCACACAGATGACCGTAACCTCCCAGGAGGGTGTTAAATACCTAAAGGCTGCGGGGTTTTCGCGGGTGGTGCTTGCCAGGGAGCTTTCAAAAGAGGAGATTTACGGGATATGCCGCAGTACGGATATTGAAATTGAGGTCTTTGTACATGGTGCGATATGTATGTGCTATTCGGGACAGTGCCTTATGTCGAGTATACTCGGAGGAAGAAGCGGAAACCGCGGCCGATGCGCACAGCCCTGCCGTCTGCCCTATGAACTTGTAAAGGACGGCAAAGCAAAGGCTCATGGGTATCTTTTGAGTCCGAAGGATATGGCTCTTATAGAAGAACTTGGGGAGCTTGAGAAAATTGGTGTGACCTCCCTTAAGATTGAGGGACGCTTAAAGCGTCCGGAATATGTAAGCGCGGTTACCGGGGTATACAGAAAATATCTTGACTATCCCTCGCGGGTAAGCCGCGGCGACTTGCGGGAGCTTCAAGACGCCTTTTCCCGTTCGGGCTTTACCGACGGATATTTCACTTCAAGGCTCGGAAAAGAAATGATGAGCCATGAAAATCCTTCAAACGCGCCGAAAAACACCTTTACCGAGGAAGCCAAAAAAAGAGCAGAAGAAAATGCAAATATACGGAAAATCCCGGTGAATATAAGCGCGTCATTGATTATCGGCAGTGAGCCGGAGGTTGTCATATATGACAATGACGGAAATTATGCATCTGCAAAGGGCGGTGCCATATGCGAAAAAGCCGACAGCAGACCGATAGATACCGAAAGAGTGAAAAAACAGCTTGAAAAGTTAGGTCAGACGCCCTTTGAAGCCGAAAGAACAGATGTTTTTGCAAACGAGGGGGTAACGGTTTCGATAAGTGCCTTAAACGAGGCAAGGAGAGAAGCCGCAAAGACCTTAACCGATATGCGATCACAGCGCGTACCCGGCAGAAAGTGCGGCTTTGAAATTCCGGCGGCGGTAAAAAGAGAGCCTGAAACGGCGATTGTGTGCAGTGTGCGCACAAGGGAGCAGGCAAGGGCTGCGTCAGAGGCGGGAATAGAGCGAATATATGCGCCCGCTTGGGTTGTTGATGCCTCAAACAGTGCCTTTGTTACGGCTCTGTCGCCGATATATCATAGTGAGGAGATAAAAACCCGCGGAGTGCTTGCTCCGTCCGGGGCGGCGGTTTGGGCTTATTCGGACAGGGAGCTTTACGGGGATTTTAGGTTAAACGTTACAAACTCAATGACCGCAAATGCCTTTGAGGGCTTAAAGTCGGTTACCCTTTCGCCGGAGTTAAACTTAGGGGAAATAAAGGCTGTTACCGAGAAAATGCAAATACCCGCAGAGGTGATAGGCTACGGGAAAATTGGGCTTATGCTTATGAAAAACTGTCCCGTAAAGGCTTTGGGTCACTGCCGAAGGGACGGCGGGGAATACCGGCTTCGGGACAGAAAGCATGAGGAATTTTCCTTTATATGCCATGAGGGCTGTGTGTGTGAGTTGTTAAATTCAAAGCCCATATTCATGGCTGATAAAATGCGTGAGCTTTTGGAAACGAATATAGATTATATAAGGCTTGTCTTTACCGACGAGGATTACAGACAATGCAAAGAGATAATACAATTATACAAGGCAGCCCTTTGTATGAATAAAATAAAGAACCCGTTTGAGGTAAACGGATTTACAAGAGGGCATTTTTTCAGAGGTGTTGAATAAATGGAAAAATTTATCTTAGCCTCCGGCTCGCCCAGAAGACGTGAGCTTTTGGAGAGTATGGGGCTTGATTTTAAGGTTATGGTATCCGATGCGGATGAAAATATTGCCGATGCCGAGGCGGTGCCGGCACCGATATATGTGCAGGAGCTTGCTCTTATAAAGGCGGCGGCAGTATCGGCACAGGCACCCAAGGGGAGCGTTATAATCGCTGCGGACACGATAGTTACCATTGACTCGGACATTATGGGTAAGCCTGCCGATGAGGAGGAAGCGTATTTAATGCTAAAAGCACTAAGCGGCAGAAGCCATGAGGTGTATACGGGCATATGCGTTATGAGAAAAAGCGACGGAAAAACCTGTTGCCGCAGTGTTAAAACCGAGGTGGTTTTTAAGACCCTAAGCGACAAGCGTATATATGAGTATATAAATACCAAAGAGCCCATGGATAAAGCGGGCGCTTACGGTATACAGGGCAAGGGTGCGCTGTTGATAAAGGAAATACGCGGCGATTACCAAAATGTTGTGGGGTTAAGCGTAAGCGAGCTTGCGGATATGTTAGAGGATGAGTTTGATATAGATATTTTGAATGTATAAGGAGAGAGGAAAATGGGTATTTTTTCAAGAGATATGGGAATAGACCTGGGAACTGCCAATACGCTGATCTACGCGCGGGGCAAGGGCATTGTGGTGAGAGAGCCTTCTGTTGTGGCAATCGACCGCTACAGCGGCAAGGTGCTTGCGGTGGGAAACGAGGCCAGTGAAATGATCGGCAGAACGCCGGAAAACATAATAGCGGTGCGCCCCATGCGGGACGGGGTTATTGCGGATTTTGACATAACCCAGGCAATGATACACAAATTCATGGAAAAGGTAAACGCCGGCGGGATATTAAAGCCCAGAGTGATTGTGTGCATACCGTCGGGCATAACCGAGGTTGAGAAAAGAGCCGTAGAGGACGCGGTTTTGCAGGCGGGAGCCAAGGAGGCGGTACTCATGGAGGAGCCTATGTGCGCGGCAATAGGCGCAGGACTGCCCGTAAACAGCGCAACGGGAAATATGATTGTTGACATAGGCGGCGGAACTACCGAGGTGGCGGTTATATCCTTAGGCGGAATAGTAAATTCGAGGTCCATAAGAATTGCCGGGGACGCCTTAAACAGCGCCATAAGAAATTACTTAAAAAAGGAATCGGGAATAAACATAGGAGAAAGAATGGCGGAGGAGATAAAAACCACAATCGGCTCAGCCTTTGAGGACGATGAGGAGGGTATCTTCGATGTAAGGGGCAGAGATGTTACAACAGGACTGCCCAAAACCTGCCGTATAAGAGAAAGCGAAATAAGAGAAGCCATGAAGGAGAATTTAGGCGAGATGCTTGAGGCAATAAAGCTGACGCTTGAAAACACGCCGCCGGAGCTTGCGGCGGATATAATGGACAGGGGAATAATGCTCACCGGCGGCGGTGCGCTCATAAAGGGCATTGACAGGTTTATTTCCGAGGAAATAGGCATTGCGGCTCATGTGGCAGAGTATCCGCTTGACTGCGTGGCGGTGGGAACGGGAAAATCCCTTGAAAATATCAAAGAGCTCATAGCGAAGAAAGGCTGAGAGAGGTAAGAATTATGCCGTTTTTAAAAAAGAAAGCGAAAATAGCGGTTATAATTGTGGCGGCAGTGGCGGCGCTGGGCATTGTTACGGCGCATTTTGCGGGGCAAAATCCCGTCACTAACGTCATAAGAACGGTGATGTCACCGTTTCAGAGCGGTTTTTCCTATATCGGCTACAAATTAAGCCGCGCCGTAAATTTTATTTGGGAGGCGGATACATACCGCGCCGAGAACGAGGAACTTTCAGCAAGGCTTGCGCAGCTTGAACAGCAGAGCAAGGAAACTGCCCAGTACAGAGTGGAAAACGAGCGTCTTTCGGAACTTCTCGATTTGAAAAATTCCCTGTCGCAGTTTGAAACCGTTGCGGCAAGCGTAATCGGCTATTCAAAAAATAACTGGTACGATAAAATAGAAATAAACAAAGGCACATTAAACGGAATAGAAAAGGGAAATCCCGTAATATGCAGTGACGGTATCGTCGGGCTTGTGGAGGAAGCGGGTCCCGACTGGGCTGTGGTTTCAACGGTTATAAACCCCGACTCGGCTGTGGGAATAAGAGTTACGAGGACCGGCGATGTGGGCGTTGCCGAGGGTGACGATGATTTGTGCATGAATTCCATGTGCAAGCTGACCTTTATAGACAAGGGGGTAAATATTATAGTCGGAGATTTATTGGAAACCTCCGGCGCGGGCGGAATTTATCCGGCAGGCTTCATTGTCGGCACAATACGGGAAATAAGCTCGGACAATATGGGAATACTGAATTATGCGGTTATCGAGCCGAAAGCGGATTTTTCAAGGCTGCATGAGGTTTTGGTAATAAATAAGATAAAGTAGAGGTTGTCAGGCGATGAAAAATGTAAAGCTGGGTGTATGGATATTTATACTGGCGATTATTGATACAACGGTGCTTAATTATGCGCGCGTAATGGGCGCGGTGCCGTCACTGCTTTTTGCGTTTATTGTATCCGCCGCACTTTTGGAGGATACCTTTACGGCATCTGCGGTGATTACCATGCTGTGCGCCGCCGCGGCGGGTGCCCTGGGAGGGCGAAGCTTTGCGGTTGTGTTTATATTGTATTCCCTTTGCGGAATATGGGTGTTTAACATAAGAAACAAGCCGAGATATACAAAAAATATTATAAAGGCTCTTGTTCATACCGCACTTTGGGGTGTGATAAGCGAGGCAATACTGTATTTTACGGTGCTGTTTAATTTTAATCTGCGCGAGATTATAGCTTCTGCGGTATATCCCGCTTTGTATGATATGATTGCCGTACTGATTATATATCCGCTGCTTGAAGCGAGCGTTTATAAAAATTCCGCTTCAAAAAAACTCATTGTATAAAGGAGAAAAGCTCAAATGCCCAATTCAAAGGTTAGAATGACGGTTCTTAAGCTTATTATGATTATTATGCTTGCGGCAATAGCCTACAAGCTTTTTGACTTACAGATAATAAACGGCGAAACATATCTTGAGGTTGCAAACGACAGACTTGTGACCAATATAACCCAAAAGGCTCCCAGGGGCGAAATACTCGACCGTTACGGCGAGCCGCTGGTAACAAATCAGGTTTCTTATAATGTTGTGCTGCAGCGGGCGGGCATGAACGACGCGGAGCTTAACAACGTTATTTACAGACTTGTGGCGGTGCTGTATTCGGAAAACTGCGAATACAACGATACGCTTCCCATAAGCTTTTCGCCGTATACATACAATTTTACGGATGAAAACGGCGACGGGAGTACGGAGGACGAAAAAAATGCCTGGTTTGAAAACAACAAATACAAGGATGACAAAATAACGGCGGATATGAGCGCGGACGCGGTAATAGAAGCCTATAAGGAAATATACGGCGTTTCGGATGAGTTTGATATAGATTCGCAAAGGCGCATTGTCGGAATAAGATATGAGGCACAGCTTAGGGGCTTTTCATCGGTATCGCCCTTTGTTGCGGCGGATAATGTGACCGTAAACGCGGTTGCAAAGCTTAAGGAAATACAGCTTAGAGGAATTTCCATAACCAATGATTATATACGCAGCTATGCTCAGCCGGGGCTTGCGACCCATATTTTGGGCAGAACAGGCAGAATAAACGCGGAGGAATATGCCGAGCTGTCACAGTCGGGATACGGAATGAACGACATGATAGGCAAGCAGGGCATTGAAAAATCCGAGGAAAAATATCTTCGCGGAACGGACGGAACAGCCGGCTCCATGAAACGTGTAAACGGCAAGGAGATTACCTTGGTTGAAAATGTTGCGCCGGTTTCGGGAAACAATGTTATACTGACTGTTGATTCCAAGCTGCAAAGAGTTGTGGAGGAGTCATTGGGGAAAAACATAAACAATATACGCGCTTCAAGCACCGGCGAAAAGACCGGCGAGGACTGCGTTTCGGGCGCGGCGGTGGTGCTTGATGTGAAATCCTCGGACGTGCTTGCGATGGTGTCTTATCCAAGCTATGATATGTCGCGGTTTAACGAGGACTACGACAGCCTTATTTCAAATGACGCAAAGCCCATGTGGAACAGAGCCGTAAGCGGTCTTTACAGCCCCGGCTCTACCTTTAAGCCCCTTACCGCGATTGCCGCACTTCAGTCGGGAAAGTTAGGACTTAACGAGATTATACATGATGACGGTATTTATACAGTTTACGCGGACTATCAGCCCGCCTGCTGGATTTGGACGGACAGCCATGGCACGCAGACCCATGGAGATCAGAATGTCAGCGCGGCGATAGAAAACTCCTGCAACTACTTCTTCTATGAGGTGGGAAGGAGAATGGGAATAAAAACCATAGACGAATACGCAACGCGCTTCGGCTTGGGAGATTATACCGGAATAGAGCTTGACGAGGAGGCAAAGGGTGCGGTTGCAAGCCCGGATTATAAAAAATCCATAATAAAGAATGTAACAAGCCGCGACTGGTATGACGGTGATACTCTTCAGGCGGCTATCGGTCAGTCCTACAGCCTGTTTACGCCGGTGCAGCTTGCCTCATATGCCGCAACCATTGCAAACGGAGGAACAAGGTACAAGGTGCATCTGGTAAAGAGCATACGCTCGTCCATGGACGGAACGCTTGTCAAGGAAACCCAGCCGGAGGTTTTGGAGCAGGTGGATATTGAGCCGCAAAATATGACGGCGGTCAAAAACGGAATGAAGCGGGTTGTGGACGAGGGAAGTGCCGCGTCGGTATTTACCAACTACGCAATCGCCATAGGCGGAAAAACCGGTACCGCACAGGTGGGTGACGGCTCAAACAACGCGGTGTTTATTGCCTACGCTCCCTTTGACGACCCGAAGATTGCCGTTGCGGTAGTGCTGGAGCATGGCGTAAGGGGTGTAAATGCGGCTCAGGTGGCAAAGGAAATATTCGATTATTATTTTAATCTAAATGAGGCTGTACCCTCGCCGTCACCACAAGCGGCGCCGGCTGAGGAAAATGCGCTTATGAGATAAGCTGTTGAAAGGGGGAATTACAAATGAATGACGAAATCATCAAGCTTAAGGGCACGGGTGACGGCGTTAAGATATTCATGTCCCCGAAGGTGGAATTTTCGGAGATTGTAAAGGCGCTTTACGGAAAGCTTGACGAATTTCGGCGGTTTTTCGGGAGCGGTAAATGCAATATATACTTTATAGGCCGAGAAGTCGGTACAGGCGACAAAATAAGGCTCGAATCAATTGCAAAAACCATGCTTCCCGCATCAACGGTGCATTACGGAGAAAAACCGCTGTTCTTGCGGCACAAGGAGGAGGAAAAGCCCGATCCCGAAAAGGAGCATGAGCAAAAGCTTGAGGAGGCAAGGGAGCTTGTCGAGGAGAGAGTAAGACTTCGCAAAGAAGCGGTGGCAACGAATTTCAAGCGCAGCCGCGCAAGGTACTTTGAGGGCGATGTGAGCGGCGGCAACACCATAGAGTCGGACGGGCATCTCATTCTTATGGGCGATGTTTTGGAGGACGGATGTGTGAGCGCGTCCGGGAATGTTATAATTTTAGGCAGACTTTTGGGCAGAGCCCATGCCGGAAACCTCGGCAGCCGCGAGGCATACATACTCGCACTGGATTTTTTGCCCCGGGAAATACAAATCGCCGATATGCGAACTTATCCGCAACCCCCGGAAAACGGCTCATTTATGGCAAAAATCGACGGTGAAGAAATTTTTATTGAAAAATTTGGCATAAATCTGTAGACAAGAAAGAAAATCTGTGATATAATATAAACGAGTAGGCTCTTAATTAGACTAACTTGGATAAAATACACAAAATCCAACGGAGCTTTTATACAAAACAACCGAAAGGGTGTAATCATGGGTAAAATTGTAATGGTCGCATCGGGCAAAGGCGGAACGGGAAAAACCACCGCAACGGCAAATATAGGAGCGGCATTGGCTCTTAGAGGTCATTTGACAGCGGTCATTGACATGGACATAGGCTTAAGAAATCTCGATGTAGCTCTGGGGTTGGAAAGCAATATAGTATACGATGTGGCGGAGGCCATTGAGGGGACGTGCAGTCTTGACGATGTACTGATTAAGGACACGCGCTTTGAAAATCTGTACTTTGCCGCTTCGCCGCAGACGCGCTCAAGCATTGACGCAAATGAAGAAAGGCTCAGAGAATTCTGGGATAATGTAAGAAACAGATTTGAATACTGTATCGTTGACGCTCCTGCCGGAATAAGCGGAGGATTTTCATATGTAATCGACAGTGCAGACTGTGCGGTTATAGTGACGCTTCCCGAAACGGCGTCCCTAAGAGACGGTGACAGAGTTATTTCGATTATGGAGCAAAAGGGTATAGAGGATATACGAATGGTGATAAACCGCGTTCGCCCCTCAATGATTGAGAGGGGAATAATGATGGACGCCGACAGATGCATGGATATGTTAGGCGTAAAAATGCTCGGAATTGTTCCCGATGACGAGGAGCTTATAATTTCCAATCTGCGCGCAGAGCTTGCGATAAGCAATCCCAACTCGGCGGCGGGCAGAGCGTTTTTGAATATCGCGGCGAGATTATGCGGCGAGGAAATACCCATAATGGACATAAGCGACAAAATGGGATTTTTCAAGCGGCTGGGCTTCCTCTTCGGAGGAGGACGGAATTTGTAGCGTCATTGCGTTACAAGTAAATACAGTGAACAGCGCGTAAGCGGGCATACCGTTTGGGCGTAATATAATGTTTTTTTAGCAGCGGAGAATAAAGGAGGTAGAAACAGTGAATATAGCTTTGATTGCTCATGACAAGAAAAAAGAATTGATGGCACAGTTTTGCATTGCGTATAAGGGGATTTTATCGCAGCATTCTTTATATGCCACAGGTACAACGGGGAAAGTGATCATTGAAAACACAGGATTAAATGTTTACCGGTTTCTGTCCGGGCCTCAGGGCGGCGATCAGCAGATAGGTGCGAGAATTGCGTATAACGAAATTGATTTGGTTTTGTTTTTCAGAGATCCGTTAAATGCCGAAAGCTATGAGCCGGACGTGTTCTCGCTTTTGAGATTATGCGATATGCACAACATACCCATTGCGACCAATTCGGCAACGGCAGAGGTGCTTATTCATGGTCTGGAACGCGGTGATCTTGACTGGCGAGATATTGTAAATCCGAAAACAAGATAAATCGCAAATATCTTAAAAGCTGTTGTTAAACAGCTTTTTGTGTTGATATATCGGGGGAAATTATGATTAGACTTGCTGTGTTTGATATGGACGGGCTTATTTTCGATACGGAAAGGCTGTTCATGGACGAGCTTGCGGAGGTTATGCGCTCCGAGGGCTATGAGCTTACCCTGGAAAGCTATCTTGAAATTCTGGGGCTTAATAATGAGGCGGTAAAAAGGAAAATGCTTGCCTTTTACGGGGAGGATTATCCCTTTGAGGAAATGAACGAAAAGGTTCGTGCCGCGCTTGATAAGCTTGCGCGAAGCGAAGGCTTGCCGGTAAAGCCCGGAATACGGGAGCTTTTGGAGTTTCTTAACAAAAACGGGGTCAGTTGTGCGGTTGCATCATCAACGCAGTCAGCCTTTGTGAGGGATTATATAAAGCAAAGCTCTTTAGATGAATTTTTTGATGTTATAATAGGCGGGGATATGGTAGAGCGTTCAAAGCCTGAGCCGGATATATTTTTGGAGGCGGCAAGACGCATTGGAGTATCACCGAATGATGCCGTTGTGCTTGAGGACAGCGAAAACGGAATACGCGCCGGAGCGGCGGCAGGTATGAAGGTCATATGTATACCCGACATGAAGCAGCCGGCTCCCGAACTTGCTAGATGCCTGTTTGCCCTTTGCGCCGACGGCTTTGAAGCGGCAAAGGTAATAGGCGGGGAAATTTTGCCGGTTTAAGTTTTTTGACATAACTTCTTGATTTTTGCACACATATATGATAGAATAATATTGCATAGGGAAGGTCGGTTTGGAGAATGAGTTATGAGGATAGTTCAGATTAACGCGGTAAGCGGTTACGGAAGCACAGGCAGAATATGCGAGGAGATTTCCGGGTATCTGGATACATTGGGGTTTGAAAATTATATCTTTTACGGAAGCGGTCACAGTGATTTTAAAAACAGCATAAGGCTTAACAGCAATGCGGACGCCAAGTGTCATGCGCTGCTTTCGAGGATAAGCGGGAAGCAGGCATATTTTTCGTCGGGGCATACGAGGAAAATTATAGCAAAGCTTAAGGAGCTTAAGCCCGATGTTGTACATTTGCACAATCTTCATTCCAATTATATAAATCTTAATATGCTGCTCGATTATTTAAGAGATATACCCACTGTAATAACTCTGCATGACTGTTGGTTTTTTACGGGCAAGTGTACCCATTACAGTCAAGACGGCTGTTACAGATGGCAGAAGGGCTGCGGAAGCTGCATAAGGCTTAAAAAGGATAACCCAAGCTTCTTTTTGGATAAAACAGCCAAAATGTACGCCGATAAGAAACGGCATTTTGAGGCGATAAAGAGTTTGGGCGTTATAGGCGTGTCCGACTGGATAACCAATGAAGCGAAAAAGTCCTATCTTTCCTGCGCAAAGCATATAGAGCGCATATATAATTGGGTGGACACCGATGTCTTTAAAATGACGGACAGCACAGGAATGAGAGAAAAATACAAAATCCCTCAAAATAAGAAAATCATTCTCGGAGCATCTGCCGTATGGGATGACGCTCAGCCCAAGTTTAAGGATTTTGTGCGGCTTTCAAGGCTTATAGATGACGATGCCGTAATTGTGCTTGTGGGCGAGATGAGAGGGAATACGGAAAAAACGGGTATAATTTCAATTCCGTACACTAAAAGCACTGCACAGCTTGCCCGGATTTATTCCATGGCGGATGTTTTTGTGCATTTGTCGAGGGAGGATACCTTCGGTAAGGTTATTGCGGAGGCGCTTTCCTGCGGAACGCCGGCGGTTGTGTATAATTCCACCGCTTGTCCGGAGCTTGTAGAGGAGGGTTGCGGCTATGCCGGTGAATGTGGGAATACAGATGAAATAAGGGATTTGATTTACAGGGTTTTTGAGGAGAACATTCCCCCGGGGCACTGTGCCGAATTTGTAAGGGGAAATTTTGAAAAGAAAAAGCTGCTGGCAGATACGGTGAGCTTTTATCAAAAAATAACGAATTAAACGGAGTTTCAATAATGTACATACTGTTCATTTGTGTAATGACAGCAGAATATTTTCTTATGGTACAAACGGGGAAGCATAAAAACGGAAAGCTTGCCTTTTGTATTGTTGTCGCTTTGGAGCTTATATTGCTTTCGGGACTTCGGAGTATGTATGTGGGTGCCGATACCATAAGCTATTATGGTATGTTTAAAGAGTATTCGCAGATGTCCTGGGGTGAGCTGTTTGAGAGGTTTGTTATGTTTATAAAGGACGATTCAAACAGCTATGCCTTAAGAGATCCCGGTTACGGATTTTTGGTTAAGATGTTTACAAGCATTTGCGGCAGCTACAGAATATATCTGATTTTTATTGCCGCACTGTTCCATGGGCCGCTGATGTATCTTATTTATAAACATTCAAAGAATGCATATGTAAGTACGCTGATATATTTTTGCCTGTATTTTGATTTTTTCGGGATTACGGGAATACGGCAGACTATTGCTCTGATGCTGACAACCATTCTGTGCTATGACTGTTTTGAGAAGAAAAAGACCCTTCGGGTTATAGTGCTGAGCTTAATAGCGTTCTTTATTCATAAATCGTCAATAATGTTTATGATATTTTATATGTATATGCGCTTTTTGGCACCGAAAAAGGTTAGCAGCAACTATACCGCGGCGGCACTGATTTTGATTGTCCTTGCCTTTGTGTTTAGAAATCAGATTATGGGTGTTGCCGTAAAGTTTTTAGGATATGAGCAGTATACGGACTACAAGACCAAAACCGGCGCATATGTGTTCGGGTCGGTCATGCTTGCGCTGCTTCTGGTAACGATATGGAGAAAGAATTTAATTAAAAGCGAAAACGGTACGGTTTTGATAAATGCATTGTTTGCGGCATTGCTGCTTCTGCCCATGGCGTTTATAAATCCGACTAATATGAGAATTACATATTATACAAATTTTTATATGATTTTGCTTATTCCGGAGATTATCGACACCTTTGAGGGAAACCACAGGATTTTCTTTGTGTACGGTATGCTTGCACTGCTTATCGGGCTTTATATACGGAGTATGGAGTTGTATGCATTCTTCTGGCAGGTACCATATAAAGGTATGTAAATATTTAAGAATTGTTATACAAATATGTACAAACATTTAATTTTGATAAAAAGTTGCCGTAAGCTATTGATTTTTTGATCAAAAAGTGATATAGTATTAGGGATTGATGTATTTAATTTAAGAAAGGGGCTAATTAAATGGCTAAAAACACACAAAGTCATAAGGGGCGCGCCGATGTTACCACCAATTTGGTTATCGGAGTGGTAATTGCAGCGGTGCTTGCTCTTGCGGTATATGCCGTTTATGACAAGATTTCGGCAAAGCTTTTGTCGGAGAAAATTGCAAGCGGGGAGGCACAGGCAACTGTCGGCTACCTTGCGGAGCAGGCAGATATGTCTGTGGAGGATTATCTTGCCCAGTACGGGCTTTCGGGTCTTGGCAAAAAGACTACGGAGGAGGACATGGTAAAGAAAATGACCATGGAAAACTACGCGGCTTATTCGGGAACAACCCTTGAGGAAATCAAGACGCAGTACGCGCTTGAGTCCGATGTTGACGCGTCAATGCTGTATGAGGATTTTGAAAAGACTCTAAAGGTCAGAAATGTACTTGGCGGCAGTGAGGATACCTTTGATCAGATAAAGGAAACCTACGAGCTGGACGACAGCATTACAATGGATTCCATGTGGACCGATGTTGAGCCGATACTGGAGGAAAAGCAAAAGGAACTGCAGGAGAAGATGGCTAATGCAACAGAGCCTCCGGCTGAGGGCGAAGCGGATGCTGAAACGGCAGAAGCTCCGGAAGCAACAGAGCAGGCCGCAGAATAAGGAATAAAAAAGGAGGGTTATAAAATGAGTGAAGAAAAGAATTTTAATAACGAGGAAAACGAAGAAACAGCTTCACAGACGGAACAGGAAGAAACCGTTGAGGTAACCGCAGAAGCTGTAGAAGATGATGTAGTTGAGGAAACGGCGGAAACTGTCGAAGATGAGGCTGTTGAGGAAAATCAAGAGTCTTCAGACGAGAACAACGAGGGAGCCGGTGAGGAAGAACAGGCAGAAGCTGATGAAGCGGCAGACGTTGCGGCTGTGTTTGATCACTCAGACGCGGTAAGTGCAGAAGAGGAGAAGAAGCCCAACGGCAAGATAATCGGAATAATTGCAGCGGCGGTTGTTGTGGTTGCAATTGCGTTGGTACTTATATTCTTCGGAAAGAACTTATTCAACAAGTATAACAGAATGGGATATATCGATACCACAGGCAGAACAATAGGCGAGGTTGCCGATGCAAACGGCTATGAGCTTCAGGATTTCTTAGCAGAGTTCGAGCTGCCGTCGGATATGCCGGAAAATACCTATGAGTCGGTTGCATATTACATGATTCCGGCAAGAAAGGTTGCTCAGATGTACGGTATGGATTTTGCCGGACTTAAGGAAATGCTTAAGTGGGACGATTCGATTACCGAGGAAACTCCCTGGGGCGAAGCAGAGGGCGAAACAACTCTCGGAGCTTATGTCGGCGAGGATAATGTGGAAAGCTTTAAGGAGCAGTACGGCATGGGCGAAGAAGTAACGGCGGAAACGAAGTGGAAGGAAATCAGAAACATCGTTGACCAGCAGGCAAGAGATGAAAGACTTGAGTCCGAAAAGGCTCAAAAGGAAGCCGAAAATGCTACCGAGGCTCCGGCTGAGGGTGAAGCAGAGGGTGAAGGAGCAGAAGCAACCGAAGCTCCCGCACCGGAGGAAGCGGCAGAATAATTTGACTGTAAAAACCCAAGGGTGGGAACACTGCCTTGGGTTTTTGTGTTTGGGAGGAACAGGAAAATGGAAAAAACACCACTTGCATTCCGCACTCATGTATCCATATTCGGAAACACGAATGCGGGAAAATCCACGCTTTTTAACGCGCTGATAGGTCAGGATATGATGATTGTATCTAAGGAGCGGGGAACAACTACCGACCCGGTAACAAAGGCGATGGAGCTTTTGCCCTACGGACCGATTGCTCTTACCGATACCGCCGGTTTATCGGATAAGAGCAGTATGGGCGAAAAAAGAATTGAAAAGACCGAAAAAGTTCTGGATAAAACGGATTTTGCCATATATGCCGCCGCCTGTGACGAGTTTGACGATAAAGCCTATAATGATATGTGCCGGGAGTTTGAAAAAAGGCGCATACCGCATCTGCTGGTGTTTACCAAGTCGGATTTGGCAGGGAATGAAGCAAAGAGGGCGGACGCGGTTTATGTAAGCGACAGGGATAAGGATAGTATAGAAAAGCTCAAGGGAGTTATGATTGAGCGGCTCTCAAAAATCAATCCCGATGATCCTACCATGATAGGAGATTTGCTCCCGGGAGGGTCAACGGTTGTAATGGTTGTACCCATAGACTCCGAGGCACCCAAGGGCAGGATTATACTTCCACAGGTGCAGTTTTTAAGGGACTGCCTTGACCACGGCATAAAGGCGGTTGTGGTGCGCGATACGGAGCTTGAGGAAACCCTTAGGGAGCTTAACCGCATCGACCTTGTGGTTACGGACTCTCAGGCGTTTAAATTTGTAAGCTCGGTTGTGCCTCAAAATATACCACTTACCTCATTTTCCATGATGATGGCAAAAATGAAAGGGGATTTAAACGCGTTTATAAAGGGCGCGGAGAATATTGAAAGGTTAAAGGACGGCAGCCGTATCCTTATGGCGGAGGCGTGTACCCATAACGTTTCCCATGACGATATAGGAAAAGTAAAAATCCCTCGGCTTTTAAGGCAGTACACCGGCAAAAGCTTGGAGTTTGATTACTATGTACATCAGGATTTTCCGAAGAATTTGGAGGATTATGACCTTGTTATACACTGCGGCGGCTGCATGATAAATTCGCGCTCAATGATAAACAGAATACGCTTCTGTGAGGAGAAAAACATCCCGATTACCAACTACGGAGTGGTGCTTGCTTATGTAAACGGTATATTGGAGCGGAGCAAAAGTATCTTTGCCGGCAGACTGCGAGAAATTGAGTCAGATTTTGCGAAAATGAACTCGTAGGCGTACGAGGGTACGGTAGAGTTTATTTTCACAAAAAGTGCATACCAAAGGCGTTCCTCGATGGAATGCCTTTGGTAATATTAGGAGATTATGTTTTTGTTTTTGATTTAAAATCCCGCACGGTCTGACCAATTTGTCGACGGTCTGAAAAAAATCCTCTTTATGAGGATTTTTTGGTTGTATATTCTTGAAATATATGATATAATAACCTTATATTAAAAGAGCTTTACATAGCGGAAAGGAAATGCTATGCTTTCACAAATTTACACTTGCGGCTTGATGGGAATAGAGGGCTTTATGGTATGCGCCGAAACCGATATATCCGGCGGTATGCCGTCCTTTGACGTGGTGGGACTGCCGGATGCGGCTGTCAAAGAAGCAAAGGAGAGGGCAAAATCAGCGATAAAAAATTCGGGCTTTAAAATGCCGTCAAAGCGCATTATAACCAATCTTTCACCCGCAAATCAGCGTAAGGAGGGTACAAGCTACGATTTGCCCATGGCAATATCGCTGCTTGACGCAACGGAACAGATAAAAATTGAGGATAGGGATAAAACGGTATTTATCGGAGAGCTTTCCTTAGACGGCAGTATAAACTCGTGCGCGGGTGTACTGCCCATGGTTATTACCGCCTACAAAAACGGCTTTGAAAAGGCGTTTGTACCGATGGATAACGCTTCGGAAGCGGCGGCGGTTGAGGGTATTGATATTTATCCGGTAAGAAATATCCGTGAAATTGCGGCGCATTTTGACGGCTCGCAAAGGATTGAGCCATATAGAGTGGATATAGCCGATTATTTTGCCCGTCAAGCTGAGGAGGAGCCGGACTTTTGCGATGTTAAGGGTCAGGAAAACGTAAAGCGCGCATTGGAGGTTGCCGCGGCGGGAAATCATAACGTAATTATGATAGGAAGTCCGGGTAGCGGCAAGAGTATGCTTGCAAGGAGAATGGGCAGTATTTTGCCGGATATGACCTTTGACGAAGCACTTGAAACCACAAAAATACACTCGATAGCCGGAATTTTGCCAAAGGATGTGCCTATGATTGTGCATCGTCCCATGAGAAGTCCACACCATACCGCGTCATCGGCGGCACTGGCGGGCGGAACGCGCAATGCACGCCCCGGCGAGCTGTCACTGGCGCATAACGGAATACTGTTTTTGGATGAGTTGCCGGAGTTCAGGCGCGATGTGCTGGAGGTACTGCGTCAGCCCTTAGAGGACGGAATGGTTACTATTTCAAGAGCAAATGCGGTTGTTACATATCCGTGCAATATAATGCTCATAGCCAGTATGAATCCCTGCAAATGCGGCTATTTCGGCGACAGCCGCCGCAGCTGCACCTGCACCGAGGCTCAGATAAGCAAATACCGGGGAAAAATTTCCGGACCGCTTCTGGACAGAATAGATATTCAGGTTGAGGTTGCCGCTGTGGATTATGACGATTTGAGCAGTATGAAAAAGGGCGAGGAGAGTGCAAGAATAAAGGAGCGGGTAAACCGCGCCCGTCAGCTTCAGCTGGAGAGGTATAAGGGAATGAAAATATACTCAAACTCACAGCTTACGGCGGGTATGATAGACGAGTTCTGCCGCATAGATTCGCAGACCAATATCATGTTAAAAGCGGCGTTTGAAACTCTCGGACTTTCGGCAAGAGCCCACAGCAGAATTTTAAAGGTTGCGCGGACAATAGCCGACCTTGCCGGTGAGAAGGATATAAAAGCAGAGCATATCGCCGAGGCGATACAATACAGGAGCTTGGACAGGAAGTATTTTGAATAGTTATAAGGAAGCACAGGAATATATAAAAAAAATAAGCGTCTACGGAAGTGTTTTAGGGCTTTTTAACATGGAACAGCTGATGAACATACTTGGCGCGCCCTATGAAAAGGCAAAAATAATTCATATCGCGGGAACCAACGGCAAGGGCTCGGTCGGTGCGTTTATCGAAAGTATTCTTGAGGACAACGGATACAGTGTGGGGAGATATATTTCCCCGGCGGTATCGTCATATCTTGAAAAATTTACGATAAATTCACTGCCCATAAGCGAAGAAAGCTTTGTTAGGTATTTGAGTATTGTTGCCGCGGCGGCAGAGGAACTTTCGCCGCATCCGACAGTGTTTGAGGTGGAAACGGCGGTTGCGCTTCTTGCCCTTTCAAAATGTGATTATATTCTGCTTGAAACGGGACTGGGCGGCAGAGGGGACGCTACGAATATTATAAAAAACTGCAAGCGCGCCGTAATTACCTCTGTAAGCCGCGACCACAGCGCGGTGCTCGGTGAAACTCTTAAAGAGATTGCATATCATAAGGCGGGGATAATAAAGCCCGGAACAATTGCCGTAAGCGCATCACAAAAGCCTGAGGTTATGGGCGTAATCGAGGAGGAATGCAGGCGGCAGGGGGCGGAGCTTATTGTCTGCAAAGAGCCTGAGAATGTGCGCTTTGAGGATTACAGCCTGTATTTTGATACGGAAAATGAGAAAAATCTGAAAATAAACATGATAGGCAGCTTTCAGCCGCAAAACGCGGCGCTTGCGGTATGCGTATGCAAAAGTCTCGGAATAAGCAGTGTGCGCCGGGGGCTTGAACGGGCGCGCTGGCAGGGCAGGTTTGAAATTTTAAGCCGCAGTCCGATGATAATAGCGGATGGCGCCCATAACGAGGACGCCGCAAAAAAGCTTGCCGAAAGCCTTGAGGAATATTTCCCTCAAAGGGAAATATACTTCATTATGGGAATGCTTGCGGACAAGGATTATGACCGTGTTGCGCGAATTACTGCGCCTTTGGCAAGCAAGATTTATACAATAACTCCCAAAAATCCCCGCGCCTTGGAAAATACCGTCCTCATGGAGGAGGTAAAAAGGCACAATGCAAATGTGTGTGCGGCGGATATTGAAACGGCGCTTTCGGAATGTGTGAAAAATCCGGACGCGGTGACGGTTGCTTTCGGGTCGCTGTCGTTTTTGGGAGAATTTAGGAATATAGCGGGACGAATAAATGGAGAGAGCAAATAAAATATTCACTCATAAAAAATTTAAACGGGCAATGGAACGCATAAGCGAGTGCGAAAAGGACAGAATTTACTGTCTGCACGGCTTTGACCATGCCATGGACACAGCGAGGATTGCATATATTCTTGCACTGGAGGAGAAACTTTTACTCGATAAGGAGATAATATATGCGGCGGCGCTTTTGCATGATGTGGGACGTTTTCGCCAGTATGAGGAGGGCGTGTGCCACTGTGCGGCAAGCGCCGAGGCGGCGCGGGAAATTCTGCCGGAATGTGGGTTTTCACCTAAGGAAACAGACACCGTTGCCGAAGCGATATTAAACCATGGCAAAAAGATCACCCAAAGCTCTCTTGCCCGGCTGTTGAGCCGCGCGGACAAGCTGTCGAGAATGTGTCTTAACTGCCGCGCCAGAGCCACCTGCAAGTGGGCTGAAAATGAAATGAATATGGAGATAGAATACTGATGCGTATAGGAAACAGAGGATTTTTAAATAATCACACGTATATAATGGGAATACTTAATGTAACGCCCGATTCCTTTTCGGACGGCGGACAGCATAACGATATTGACAGCGCGCTTTTTCATACCGAAAAGATGATAAAGGAGGGCGCGGATATTATCGATGTGGGCGGTGAATCGACCCGACCCGGCTATGTGATGATTTCCGATAAGGAGGAAATTGAGCGTACCGCACCGGTTATAGAGAGAATAAAAAGGGAGTTTGATATTCCCGTTTCGATTGATACCTATAAAAGCACCGTTGCAAGAGCGGCATTTTTAGCGGGAGCGGATATGATAAACGATATTTGGGGCTTTAAATATGACCCGGACATGGCGCGCGCCGCTGCCGAAGCGGGAGTCGGCTGCTGCCTTATGCATAACCGCAAAAAGGCTCAATACGGAGATTTCTTGGCCGATGTGATGTCGGATTTGATGGAAAGCGCGGCTATTGCCGAAGCTGCGGGGATTGGCAGGAGCAATATAGTGCTTGACCCCGGAGTGGGCTTTGCCAAGTCCTATGAGCAGAATTTGGCGGTAATAAAAAATCTGAAAAAATTTAGTGAATTGGGTTTTGAGGTGCTTTTGGGAACATCGAGAAAGTCCGTAATCGGGCTGACGCTTGACCTGCCGGCGGACGAAAGAGTTGAGGGAACGCTCGTTACAACGGTTATGGCGGTTATGAGCGGCTGCCGATTTGTGCGTGTGCATGATATAAAGGAGAATAAACGGGCAATAATAATGACGGAGAGGATTTTAAATGGATAAAATCTGTATAAACAGGCTTGAAATTTTTGCGCGGCACGGAGTTATGAGGGAAGAAAATACCCTCGGACAGAAGTTTATAATTTCCGCGGAGCTGACAACGGACACAGAGGCGGCGGGAGAGGGGGACAACCTTGACCAAACCGTAAATTATGCCCGCGTGTGCGAAAGCATATGCGAGTTTAACGAAACCCACACCTTTAAGCTGATTGAGGCGGCGGCGGAGCATATGGCATATTCCATACTGGATGAATTTGTGGGTGTGACGGGAGTAAAAATAAGAATAGAAAAGCCCAACCCACCCATACATATGCATTTTGACAGCGTTTCGGTGGAGATAGAAAGAAAGCGTCATACTGCATATATAAGCGTCGGCTCAAATATGGGCGACAGGCAAAGGTATATAGAAAACGCCGTTTCGGCACTGTCAAATCATGGGCTTTGCCGGGTAGGGCGGGTATCACGGCTTATTGAAACGGAGCCTTACGGCGGTGTAAGCCAGGATAAATTTTTAAACGGGATAATCGAGCTTCAAACTACCCTGTCGCCGCTTGGGCTGCTTAAAATACTAAACAAAATCGAGGCAAAAAACGGCAGGGAGAGGAGTATTCACTGGGGACCGAGGACGCTTGATTTGGACATAATTTTCTATGATGATATTGTGATGAAAACCGAGCGGCTGACCATTCCCCATGCCGATATGCACAACCGGCTTTTTGTGCTTGAACCCTTAAACGAGCTTGCGCCGCAGACGATACACCCCGTTTTGGGCAGGAGCGTTTGCAGTATCTATACAGAACTTTTACAAAAATGTGACAAATAGACAAAAAACGCACTGTATTTTATTTAATATAATAGAATATTACCGTTGAAAAATATGTCAAAGTATGGTATATTATAGTTGTATAAAAATCCGTTGTATTAAGGAGAACAGATATGACAAACAGTATATTTGGCGGAGAAACACCGATTGTGGGTCGTCTGACCATTATCAGCATGAAGGGCTGCGAGGGCTTTACTGCCAGGATAGACGAATACCTCAAAAGATTCAGAAGCTATGAGGACGAGGAAACCTATGTAACTCATATTCACTGTCCGAGATTCGGGACAGGAGAGGGAAAGAGCGTTATTGATAATACCGTAAGAGGTCATGACGTGTATATCATATGCGATGTCTTTAACCATGGCGTAACCTATAAAATGTACGGTTACGAAAATCATATGAGCCCCGATGACCATTTCCAGGATTTAAAGCGTATCATTGCGGCAATGGGCGGCAAGGCAAGGCGCGTTACCGTTGTAATGCCGATGCTTTACGAGGGCAGACAGCACAGAAGAAGCGGCAGAGAGTCACTTGATGCTGCGATAATGCTTCAGGAGCTTGTGCATATGGGTGTTACCAATATCATTACCTTTGACGCACATGACCCGCGTATTTCAAATGCAATCCCCTTAGACAGCTTTGACGACGTTCAGCCTACCTATCAGATGATAAAGGCAATTATAAAGGCTGTGCCGGATATTTCACTGAATAAATTTGACACTATAGTAATTTCTCCCGATGAGGGCGGTATGTCGAGATGTATGTACTACAGCTCGGTATTGAAGCTTGATTTGGGTATGTTCTATAAGCGCCGTGACTATTCGAGAATAGAAAACGGCAAAAATCCGATTGTTGCCCATGAGTATCTCGGCAGAGAGGTAAAGGGCAAGGACGTTATTATTGTGGACGATATGATTTCCTCGGGCGAGTCGATTTTGGACGTTGCCAGAGCCTTAAAGAAGCAGGGCGCAAAGAGAATTTTTGTATTCGCATCTTTCGGTCTGTTTGTACATGGTCTTGAGGTTATAGACAAGGCGTATGAGGAAGGATATATCAACAAGATATTCACAACGAATTTAACCTATCAAAATCCCGGTCTTGCCGAGAGAGATTGGCATTACACCGTTGATATGTCAAAGTATATCTCACTTTTGATAGACACCTTAAATCACGACGGTACAATTTCACAGCTGCTTAATCCGATTACGAAAATTCAGGCGTTGATAAACAAGCTTGAAGAAAGCAATAAGCAATAATATTTCACAAGAACAAGGGCATTTAATTTACAATGCTCTTGTTTGTCATAGAAATAAATTAGAAAGGAAGCAATGCAATGATATATAAAAATGCGCGGCTGCACAATGTTTCGGAAACAGACCCTAAAGACAACGGAGTAACATGGTATCGTATGCCAAAGAAGCTGACGGATAAATTTGAAGCTCCCAATGGTAAAGATATGAATGTCGGTTCCACCGGCGTAGAAATTCGCTTTGTAATTAACAGCGGTACAGCTTCGGTTCGTATGCAGTCAATATCAGATGAAAGCATGAATACCTGTTTTCATGTTTATCGTGGAGGTATTCAGGGCGGTTATCCCGACCATGAAAACAATACATATGTACCGAATGTACCGACTGATTTTGTGTTTGAAAAATCGGGTAATATCGATACTTTACGGGAGATGGCAAAAGCTTCGGGAGATTCCTTTGACCCGGATGTAATCAGAATTATATTCGACAGAGGAGCCTATAAAATTTTAGACATTTCGGGGGATATAGCCCCGCCCTCAAAGGAGCAGGTACCGGAAAAGACGCTGCTGTGTTACGGCTCATCTATCACTCACGGCTCAAATTCAATTGATACATCGCATACATGGGCATCGCTGCTTGCCCACAATCTTGATATGGATTTGAGAAATCTCGGCATGGCGGGAAGCTGTTATATGGAGCCGGAGGTTATTGATTATATTGCTTCGGAGGGCGAAAACGGCGCGTGGGATACCGCGATTATGGAGCTGGGAATCAATGTTTTGTTCTGGGAAGAAAGTAAAATAAGGGAACGGGTAGAGAATGCCGTTTGTGAGGTTGCCGGAAGAAATAAGGATAAAAAGGTATATATCATATCACCTTTTTACTGCGGAGATGATTACCACGGCAAAAAGGAGCCTGATACATGGAGAAGAATTATAAAAGAAACAGTCGACAGGTTGGCGTTTGAAAATGTAACTCTTATAAACGGATTGGAGCTTTTGGGCGAGATGACATTGCTGTCCGCCGATGAGGTACATCCCAGCATCTACGGAGTACAGCAGATTGCCGACCGGCTGACCGATATATTAAAGCGGGATTTAAAATGATTTAAAATATGAGTTTATATTAGGGCGCGTGAAAAGATTACATAATTTTTCACGCGCCCGGCTTTAATATCACAGATTATACATCATTCGCTTATTTATCGTTCATCTTTATATTAAAATACATATTCCTGAATTGTAAAGGGCTTTTTCCCTCATGGTAGTTAAAGAATTTTATAAAATGATTTTCGTCTGCAAATCCGGTTTGTGCAGATATTTCTTTAACGGATAAATTGGTGGTGAGTAGAAGATCCTTTGCGTATTTCATTCTTTCGGCGGAAATGTATTCTTTCATGCCGACACCGAATACTTTTTTAAAGAGCTTGCTGATATAGTCGGGACTGTATCCAAAGTGTTTTGCAACCGCGGAAACAGACACGTTTTTATCGATTTTAATTCTGATATATTCGGCAACCTTATTTGCAAAGCTGTTGCCCGATTTGAATGAGGTTAAGTTTTGCAATTCACTGAAAATTAAAAATGACGCTGCATCTAAGGCATCTGTATTGTATACGGGTGTTCTTGACATATGCAGCAGTTTTTTCAGCAGATATTTTAAGTCATAAAAATCAGCATCAACAAAGGTTTTAAAGGGCATTGCACAATCGGTACGAAAATGTAACCAGTAAAACGATGTTAAACCATTGCTTATGTGGTAGCCACCATGCTGTTTGCCCGGTTCAAGCAATATACATTCGTTTGTATGTAACTCATATCTTTTATCATCTTCAAACAGGTATACAGTTCCCGAAAGTACAAAAATCAGCTCATAACTGCTTATTACACGCGTGGGATGAATCCATTCATCATCGGAATGAAATTCGCCGATATTTTCATATGCAAAATAATTATTATCTGTTTTTAACATGACGGATTTTCTCACCATTTCTCTTTTTTTCTCATTGACAGAGTTTATACATCTAATTATAATATAAATATGCAAAAAGTCAATAGTAATTTTAAAATTTATGCTTATACCGCAAAAAGCGGCAGAAAGGAGAAGTGACAGATATGAAAAATATTTGTTTTGAACACATCAAAATTGATGATGGATTTTGGAAGGTAAAACAGGATATGGTGAAAAATTCAACATTGTATGCGGTCTATGATCGGTTTATGGATACTCATCGCTTTGATGCTCTCTCATGCACATGGAAAGAGGGCGAGCCTGATATGCCCCACATTTTTTGGGACTCGGATGTGGCGAAGTGGATAGAGGGTGCGTCTTATTTGCTGATGGAGAAACGAGATGAAAGGATAGAAGCGATAATAGATGACGCAGTTGACAAGATAGTAAGCAACAGTGATGAAAACGGCTATTTCAACAGTCATTTTCTTGTAACGGAAAAGGATAAGCGGTTTAAAATAAGGAGTAATCATGAGCTTTATTGTGCGGGACACCTTATGGAGGCGGCTGTTGCATATAATAAAGCAACCGGCAAGGATAAATTCTTAAAAGCAATGTGCAGATTTGCTGACTATATCGACAAGGTATTCAGAAAAGAAAAGAGTGCGGAATTTATCACACCGGGGCATCCTGAAATTGAATTGGCGCTTGTAAGGCTTTATGATGCAACGGGTGAAAAGCGGTATCTGGAGTTGTCAAAATATTTTATTGATGAACACGGCATGGGGAAAGACGATGCTTGCAGCAGTTATGATTTTGCAAATAATCTGTATAACCAAGACGAAATGCCGCTGCGTGAGCGTTCAACTGCCGAAGGCCACGCTGTGCGTGCATTGTATCTTTACTGCGGTATGGCAGATATTGCGGCAAGATACAATGATAAGGAGCTTCTTGAAGCGTGCAAGCGTGTGTTTGAGGATATGGTAAACAAGAAAATGTATATCAGCGGCGGACTTGGCTCAACATATCTGGGCGAGACATTTACCGTACCGTATCATCTGCCGAACAGAACGGCATATGCAGAAACCTGTGCCGCTATTGCAATGGCTCTATTCTGTAAACGTATGCAGATGATTGATGTTAACTCAAAATATGCCGATGCTGCGGAGAGGGTAATTTATAACGGATTTTTATCCGGTGTATCTATGGACGGTAAATCGTTTTTCTATGAAAATCCGCTTGAAATAGATACTAAATTTAATGATGTGAATAACTCGACAAATACAAAAGAGCGTTTTCCCATAACACAGCGTGTGGAGGTATTTGAATGCTCCTGCTGTCCGCCTAACATAGTGAGGTTTATACCGTCGATTGCCGATTTGATGTACAGCTTTGACGATGAAACTGTCTATGTTCATCAGTACATAAATTCACAGACGGAATATGATAATATACATATATCGCA
Source organism: Clostridiales bacterium (assembly GCA_029226975.1). Lineage (GTDB taxonomy): Bacteria > Bacillota > Clostridia > UBA1381 > UBA1381 > Ornithomonoglobus_A. The sequence goes on from JAQXZB010000008.1 coordinate 33,131, forward strand.
GACAACTGCCTATCCGGCAGATGGGAAAATAAAGATAACATGCAGTGCGCCGCAAAAGCAGATTGCTCTGCGTATCCCGTCATGGTGTTCCGATTTCAAAATAAACGCCGATTATACGGTAAAAAACGGGTATGCATACATTGCGATTAACGGCAGCAGAGAAATAGAGCTTGAGCTTAATATGCCGGTTGTCTGCGTAAAAGCAAATAAGCGCGTCCACGAAAATGCAGGCAGAATTGCCGTTATGAGAGGACCTGTTCTATATTGCGCCGAGGGAGTGGATAACGGTGAGGATTTAGCGGGAATTGCCGTTGATATATCCTCCGAATTTAAGCAGGAGGAGAATGATTTTATTCTTCCGTCACTTTCCGTATGCGCCTATAGAGAAAAGGACAGTGATATGCTTTATTCAAAGGCAGGCGATGACTATGAAAAATTCACATTGAAGCTCATTCCTTATTACGCTTTTGCAAACAGAGGCGAAACGGAAATGGTTGTATGGTTTTTAAGAAAATAATAGGCGTGGGTATACGATGGCAGAGAAATGCATTGAAACGGTAGTCTGCGGCTGAATGTTGTTAAAAATCTTTAAAAATCGGTTGATAAATCCACCGACTTGTGGTATACTTAAAGCAAGAAACTGCGAGGTGAGCGGATATGATTTTAAATAACGGCAAAAAGCGCATACCCATAGGCTATGAGGATTTTAAGCAGCTTATGGACGGCGGGTTTTATTATGTGGATAAATCAATGCTTATATATGAGCTTCTCCATAACGGCGGACAAAATAACCTTATCACAAGACCCCGCCGTTTTGGAAAAACTCTTAATTTTAGTATGCTCAAATATTTCTTTGACATAACCGAAAAGGAAAATGCTTATCTTTTTGACGGCTTAAAAATATCGGAGCATTACGATGAACTGGCGATGTATAGAAACACACACCCTGTTATAACGCTGTCCTTAAAATGCGCGAAGCAGGGAAATTATGAGTATGCTGTTTCGAATATATGCTGGGAAATTCAGAGTCAGTTCAGTAAGTATGACCACATATTAGGCAGTGATAAGGTCAAAGAAGAAGATAAAAAAAGCTTTAAAACAATTCTTCAGGCAGAGCCGGACGCTTTGTTGTTCGGAAAGTCAATAAAGCTGCTGTGTTCATGCTTAAAGCAATACTACGGAGTAAACACTATCATATTCATAGACGAATATGATGTACCCTTGGAGGACGCATATTTTTCGGGATATTATGATGAAATGGTGCGTTTTATCCGTTCCCTGTTCGAGTCTGTTCTAAAAACCAATCCGGCGCTGGAATTTTCAGTGATAACCGGGTGCCTCAGAATATCAAAGGAAAGTATATTTACCGGTTTAAACAACCTCAAAACAAACACAATACTGAGTGTAAAATATTCCGAGTTTTTCGGGTTTGAGGAATATGAGGTGTTGGATTTACTTAAATATTACGGCTTGGAGAAGAAGTTTGGGGATATAAAGAGATGGTATGACGGGTATTTGTTTGGGAATACGGAAATATACAATCCCTGGAGTATAATGTATTATGCGGACGATTTAATAAGCAATCCTGATGAATTTCCAAAGGCAAACTGGATAAACACAAGTTCGAATAATATCATAAGAACATTGGTAGAGCAGTCCGATGATGAAACAAAGGAAATAGTGGAACGGCTTATTCATGACGGAAGTGTTATAACTCACCTAAAAGAAACCGTAACCTACGGGGACTTAACGGACAGCAACGAAAATATCTGGAGCTTTTTGTTCTTTACGGGCTATTTGAAGGTAAAGGAAGTAGTACAAACCGGTGAAGAAACAGGGGATACGGCACTGTATTCTCTTGTGATACCAAACCTTGAAATTAAAAGCTGCTATAAGGATATAATTATGCAGTATTTTAACAAACACAAAAGAGAAATAAACAAGGACGAATTATATAAAGCACTCTTAAGCCATGACGCGGCGGGCTTTGCCGCACCCATAACAAAGCTTTTAAAATCAAGCATAAGCTTCTATGATAACACCGAAGCCTTTTATCATGGGCTTGTGTCGGGGCTTTTGGCAGGTAATATATATTATGAAATAAAATCAAACCGCGAAACGGGTGACGGCAGAAGCGACTTAATTTTGTATCGGCAGGATATGTTCACTGATGCGGTGATAATCGAATTTAAGGTGTGTAGACCAGAGGAAGAAATAGAAACGGCAGCCAAAAGAGCCTTAAAGCAGATTAACGATATGGACTATGACGCGGAGGCTAAAAGCCGCGGCTACAGAAATATCATAAAATATGGCGTTGCTTTTAAAAATAAGGTTTGCTTTGCTGTGACTGAATAAAGCAATATTTAGGCAGCTTGCTCTTGTGAATTAGGTCGTGCAGGAGCAGACTGCCGCTGAATTTTGAAGGAACACACATATGTTAAGTCCCCATCGATGATTTTTTTCATCTTGATGTTTTTTTGAATGTTGGGTTTATAGTATATAAAATTTGATTAACACAATATTCTATCAATCCGGCTGCATAACACATTTTTTAATTTCATTCTTATCGTCATTTGGCATTCCGCAAGGATGATTTCTAAGGCTCACGGATTTTTCAAGGAATATGACGGTGTCGATGTTTGGACTATCACAACAGATGAGGCTGTTCAGGAAATTCAGAAAAAGCTGCTTGCTATTAAAACCGATATTACGAAATGGCAGCAAAAGCAGAATATCAACAATAACCTTTCTGCAACAGTTCCTTATAAAATGGAGCGGATGCGAAATGAAATCAAAGAGTTTATGGACGATTTGACTGACTACATGCGATAAGAGAATGATGTTTGTCACAATGACGTCTCTGAAGCTTACGGAGAAATATGTGCCGCACATGAAGGAGTGGGGTTACGGACTAAGTGTGATGATTGGCAGTGTCAATCAATACAAGCAGAATCCGCAAGGTATGGTTTATGCAGCGGCAAAGTCGGCGCAGATGAATTTTATGCATCACGATGGCAATGAAGTTATTTTGCAACTTTAATCATTCGAGGTTTTTGCATCTGTATTCCGACGGTGTCATATTAAAATTTTGTCTGAAAATTCGAAGAAAATGTTCATGGGTCTTATAACCTGAAGTGTATGAAACCTCTTTTACGGATAAACTTGAAGAAATAAGCAGACGACACGCATGTTTAAGACGAATTGTGTTTAGATACTCACGGAAAGATACACCGGTGTTTTCTTTGAATAAGACGCCGAGATAGTTTGCGGAAAGATGGAGTGTTTCAGCAAGGCTTGAGAGAGAAATATCATCTCTAAAATTTTTTAAAAGATATATCACAGCTTCCTGAATGGGTTGCGACATATGCGTTTCTGTACCTGTACCCGATTTTCGTATTATGTTAATGACAAGTTCTGACAGCGTATTTGCTATTATTTGACGGTTGAACAAAAGACCCTGTTCATTTTCTGCTTCAATTTTTTTGACTAAAACCATAATATTTTCCAATTCAAATTTGTTATACACGCAATTAAATTTACGTATTCCCAAAAAAATAAACTTTGATAACTCATCGCTCAAAGCATTCTCGTTAAAATGGATAACTATAAGATTTGTATCCGTAATGGCTTTGAAAGAATGAAAATCATAATAAGACATAAGATATGCATTACCGTCACCTGCGATATATTTGTTCTGATTGTGCATATGCTCCACACAGCCGCTTGTTATGATTTCAAACTCAAAATAATCATGCCAGTGAAGAGGATATTCATCTCCGGCCTTTATGTACTTTTTTATTATTATAAAATCGTTGTTGTCAAAAAGCTCGCTGTTCAAATACATTGCTTTTCTCATAATTGTAATCTAAACTCCTTTCACCAATGGCGTTTGGGAAATGCTCTAAGCCTAATAGGTGGTTGCATCTGTTGGTGCGGGCGTGCAAGCCGGGCGGTTTTCATTCAAACTTTTTCCGCTCCTTGGTATAATTTTAATGCTGCCGATAATTATATTGTATCATACTTATTCTCGTTTGTCTATAAGAAAAATGCTTGTAAATACGAAAAAACAGTTATTTTGGGTAATTTTTCGTATATATAGAATTAAAAAAACGTTGATAATATCAGTTTTACCCTTGATTTTGCACTTGACGGAGATATATGATTGTTATATACTTAGGATAATGATATTGAGTTTTGTATAAGCGGTTTTGCTTATTATGTTCAAATGGAAAGCACCGCACAAGGAGGATATATGATATGTTTATATCATAAACGGTTGCCGATGAATTTATGGTTTCAACTGATAGATTACAATAAAGGAAAGAGGAAAAAATGAGCAGAAAATACTTTGAAAACAGAATTAAGGAAGTTACAGAGAACCACAATAAGGTTATTTCAAGAAAGAATACGGCAAAATTCAGTATAAACGGTGTATTTAACCGCTACAAATATCCTGTGCTTATGCGTGAGGATATTCCGCTTAACTGGAGATTTGACTATTCGTACGAGAGAAATTCAAAATTTTTAGAGCGTATCCGTGTAAATGCCATAATGAATGCAGGTGCGATTTATCTTAACGGTAAATATGTTTTGGTTGCCCGTGTTGAGGGCAACGACAGAAAATCGTATTTTGCTGTTGCGGAAAGCAACAACGGCGTTGACGGTTTTAGATTTCGCGAAAAACCTGTTGTTCTGCCAAAGGTTGAAGATATTGACACCAATGTGTATGATATGCGCCTTACTCAACACGAGGACGGCTGGATTTATGGGTTGTTCTGCAGCGAAAGAAAGGATAAGACGGTTGATGACACATCTTCTGCTGTTGCAAAGTGCGGTATTGTAAGAACAAAGGATTTGGATAATTGGGAAAGACTTCCCGATTTGATATCTCCAAATCAGCAGAGGAATGTTGCACTTCATCCGGAATTTGTTGACGGGAAATATCTGCTTTACACAAGGCCGTCCGACGGATTTATTGATGTTGGCAGCGGCGGCGGAATAGGTGCTGCATTTGTGGACGGCATGGAAAATGCTGAAATAAAAGATGAGAAAATCATAGATGCAAGAGTTTACCATACTGTAAAGGAAGTTAAAAACGGAGCCGGAGCAGTACCCATCAAAACAAAAGAGGGCTGGCTTCATATTGCTCACGGTGTAAGAAACCATGCTACAGGACTAAGATATGTGCTTTACTGCTTTATGACGGATCTTGATGATCCAACAAAGGTTATATATCAGCCCGGAGGATATTTCCTTGCACCAAAAGGAGCGGAGCGTGACGGCGATGTTTCCGGTTGTGTTTTTTCAAATGGTGCAATTGTCGATCCCAACGGCAATATGTTTGTTTACTATGCGTCATCCGATACAAGACTTCAGGTTATTTCAACTACGGTTGAAAAAATGGTGGATTACTGTATGAATACCCCCCAGGATGGACTTACAACACATACAAGTGTTGAAAACATTTGTAACTTGATTGATGCAAACAAAGATTATTATAAAGAGGATAAATAAAAATGTTAAGAGCACACGATACAAATTCGGAAATAATAATAAATCACTTTGAAAATAGGAAAATTTGCTACGCTTTTCATGATATAGACGGAACACATTCTTTAATTCGTGAATGGCCGCCGGTTATGAGTATATGTCTTTATAATGTTATTGTAAACGGACTTCCCGAAGACTTTGACAGCAAGGAAAATGAAAAAAGACTTATTGAAAGTTGCGGAACAAAAGTCTTATCGGAAACGGATAGGTTTTGCATTGAGTCCGCAGGTTTATCGGCACTTACCCAAATGGAATGGGCGATAAGACGTGCGGTTGAGGAAGGTACGGTTAAAGTAAGTTGTAATAAGAATACAAATTCGGAAATCATAAAACGAATCTGGAACGGTGAGGAGATTTTTGACGAGTTCAAGGAGACTGACGAAATGAGAGAAATGCTCGCCGAAAGAACACCCAGGTTGTTTAAACTCTACGAGGCGGTGCTCAACGGCTATTGCCGTGATAAAAATCTTGAAAAAGCAAAGGAAAATCCGAAAGATTTTCTTGTTCCCGGTTCTATGGAATTTATGAGGTTTTTAAAAGAACAAGGAGTTAAGAATTATTTTGTAACGGGTGCCGTTGTGGAAAAGGGAATGGGCATGCACGAGGAGGTTGAAGGTCTTGGTTATAAAATAGGCAGAGATGAGATAGTAGAGGACATTCTCGGCTCAACATGGACTGAAAAAATGCCGAAGGAAATGGTCATGAAGGAGCTTCTTGAAGATTTAAAGACAGATGGGAAAAATGTTCTTGTTGTAGGTGACGGCAGAGCCGAAATTCTCGCGGGCTCAGAAATGGGTGCTCTTGTTATCAGCCGTCTTCCCAAATCGGCTCAATATCAAAGAAAGCTGCATAAAAATCTTGGCGCAAATATAATCATAGACAATTACACGAATAAGGATTTATATAACATTTTTGAACCGATTTAAGATTTATAAGAAAAGGGGTAAAGATATTATGGAGTCATTATTAAACAGATACCCATCCCTTAAACCATGCAGAGATGACATCGAAAAAGCACTGAACCTTATACTTGATACATATAAGGACGGGGGAAAGGTATTGGTCTGCGGCAATGGCGGAAGTGCGGCAGACAGTGAACACATAGTTGGAGAGCTGATGAAGGGATTCATGTTAAAGCGTCCCGTTTCCGATGAAAGGATTCCAACGCATTTAAAGAACAATCTTCAAGGTGCATTGCCGGCAATTTCTCTGCCGAGTCAAAGTGCGGTTATTTCAGCATTCGCTAATGATGTGGCGGCGGATATGGTGTATGCGCAGCTTGTCTACGGATATGCAAAAGAGAATGATCTTGTAATAGGTATTTCGACGTCGGGTAATTCAAATAATGTTGTCAATGCGGTTGAAGTTGCGAAGTGTTTAGGTGCAAGAACTCTTGCTCTTACAGGTGAAAAAGTGAGTCGCCTGTCTGAAATTTGTGACGTAACCATAAAAGTGCCGGAGAGTGAAACATATAAAGTACAAGAGCTGCATCTGCCTATATACCATTATCTTTGTGCAAAAACAGAGCAAACTATGTTTGACGATGTATAAAGTGAAAAACAACTTTTATCGGAATTATTTTGTGGATACATTTAAGGTCCATTTATTATGTATTATAAAGACAAAAGTACATATTTTTTCATCTGAAGTTTATTCATAATACTTTTAAATGAAAGCAGCTAAGATAACGCCGCTAACACCATTTATTATGTCGCAAAAAAGTTTTCTTATCAAGTGTTTTTGCAATAAAAAAACCTTGTTTTATGCGAAAAATCAAGGCTTTTTTGTGCTGTGGGTCAGTCTAAAAATTCCGGTGTTAACTTCTAAAGACGAGAATGCATACATTTTTTAAACTTCACAAAAACATCGGATTATGCTACAATGCTGTTATAAAAAATAATAAAAGTGAATTTTTTTCTGCTTTAAATTAGAAAGGAATAATTTTATGAAAAAAATATTAAGCATAAGTTTGACAATTTTACTTGCTTTATCCGGCTTTAATTTTGTGTTTGCCTCCGGCGAAAGTGCAGATGATCCGATTTTAATCGGTACTGCGGAAGAGCTTATCGCCGTAGCAAGTGATGTTGCTGCAGACGGCGGTGACGGAAAGTATTATAAATTGACAGCGGATATTAACCTAAACGGCGCTGATTGGACAACGAGTATCGGCAGTAAGGATATTCCGTTTGCCGGCACATTTGATGGTAACGGAAAAGTAATTTCCAATTTTAAATTGCCTATTAACTCAAAACAAGCTTATATCGGTGTCGGCCTTTTCGGCACAATCGGCAAAAATGCCGTAATTAAAAAACTGGGTTTTGAAAAAGTTGAAGTTTACGGTACGGACCAATATGGCTGGAATGTATATGTAGGTGCTCTTGCCGGTGAAGTTGTCGGCAATGCTTCTGTCAGTGAATCATATATAAGGGATTTTGTTATCGACTCACAGCCCGTTCGCGCCGGAGTGACCGGTGGTCTTGTCGGCAATGTTGACGGTGACGGTGTAAAAATCGAAAACTGTTACAGCGTTGGTTTTGTTGAAAAAGATGACGCTTCCGCTAGGGAAGGCGGTCTTATCGGGTCTTTGAATAATTATTCATCCGTTAAAAACTGTTATTCAAATACAATTTTGGCAGTTTATGCAAACAGCTATCCTTCAAAAACTGTTGAAAATTCATATTGTACTTCACACGATTGGTACGGTGACGCACAGGGTGCCGGCACAGTTGTTACATCTGCGGAATTGAAAGAAAAATATACAGAGTTGGGTTCGGCATATGTAAAAGGTTATGCGGCATACGGCGGATACCCGGCGCTTGCATGGGAATCGGCACCGGAAGGAATGACAGGTGCCGGCAGTGAAACGGATCCGTATATAGTTAAAACTGTTGAGCATCTTGTTGAAATTGCAGGTATGGCAACAACGGAAGGCAAGTATTTTGAACTTGCAAACGATATTGATATAGAAAATTCAATATATTCTGCATTTATCGGTACAAAAGACAATCCGTTTAAAGGCGACTTTAACGGTAACGGACATGTAATTAAAAACTATACATTAAACGTTCCCGGCAATGTTGAACGAGGTATTTTTGCCGCAGTAGGCGGAAATGCTTACATTCATGATTTGGGTGTTGAAAATGTAAAAGTAATTTTGACAGATAACGGCGGTTGGGATGCGACAGCGGGCGGTCTTATCGCTTGCGCATATGATAATGCGGTTATTGAAGGCTGTTATGTGGACGGTATTGAGTTTAAAGCCGATTATGTAAGAAGCGAAACCTGGTACGGTGAGCTTAAATGGGGCGGCGGCTTAATCGGTTACGGTAACGGTGACGGTCTTGAACTTAGAGATTGTTATTCAAAAGGTTTTGTTGAAACATATCAGACAGGTACATACCCGATTGTAAATAACGAAGGCGGTTTGTTCGGTATGTTTGACAAAATGCTTTCAATTGAAGATTGTTATTCCGACACAACAATCGGCAGGTATTTACAACCGCATCTTTCAAGAAATTCATACCATAATGGTCCTTGCTTAGAATGGCCGGAAGGTTATACTTGGGGTTATAATAGCTTTATTAAAGATGTAAAAACATTGGGTTATGATTGGAATAATGACTTTGTCCCGGTTGAAAACGGTTCACCTGTTTTGAAATGGCAGAAAAAAGATGGTTATTTGAATCTCATTCCTTCGGGTGAAATGACAGGCGACAATTTGTCAAGTCTGTTCGGAGTAAGCGGCGGTACAACCGTTGTTTCAAACGAAGCGTTAAGACAGTCAACAGTTCTTGCAATGCCCGCAAATTCTGCATTTAGCTATAATGTTGATTTGTCAGAGGGTGATTACTACAGAGTATCATTCAGAGGCAAAACTCAAAACGATGAGGAAAATGCATTTACATTTACATTGGGTGACAAAAATCTTACAGATGATTTGTCAGACAAGACTTTGGGTAAACTTTGGGAAACAAAGGTTGTATTTGTAAAAGCCGATACGGCGAATGCGACACTGACAATTTCGAGCGACACAGCTTTGTATATTGACGATGTTGAAATCATTAAAGTTGACCCGGAATTTGAAATTACAGCAATTTCCGAAAGCATATTATTTGAAGAAACATATGCCGATGTTTTGGAAGAAATGTATGTTTCATCGACGATTTGTGACGGTCTTGAAGTGAAAATCGATTCCGATTACAATTGTATCGACCTAAACGGTAAGCCCAATGATAATGTTCCCGTAGGTTTCGGCACGATTGACATCAATGTAACTGTATCTGCAGCAATTGCTGACAGAAAAGCGGAAAAACAGAAGACAATTACAATCAATAAGCGCACGCCTTATGAAATCGAAAACTTGGGGCTTTATAATAAAGACGGCGAAAAAGTCTTTGGTATAAGCGCGGCTGAAAAGGTTGGCACAGTTGATGTAAAAGTTAATACTGAAGATGAAGGCACTATCTTTGCAGCACTTTACAAAGACGGTATACTTAAGAGCGTAAAAATGACTAATGTTGAAGCAGGCAAAGCGGTAGTTGATTTGCCGATAGGCAATGCCGATAAGTTAAAAATATTTGCATTAGTTGAAGACACGCTTGTGCCGTTGTCCATACCTTCAAAGTCATATGATACCATAAAAAAGAGTTCCGGCGTGGTTATGCACACAATAGGCGACTCGCTTTGTGCAACTTATAAAGTAGATGAAACATTGCTTAGAGGCTGGGGTCAGGTGATGGGTTCATACCTTGATGATGAATACATTACCGTTGATAATACTTTGGCTGAAAGCGGTATGACAGCAAACAAGTTCTTTACTACAGGCGGTGTGAACGGAGGTATCAAAGAACTTATTGCTTCCTACAATCCCGGTGATTATCTGTTGGTTCAGCTCGGCACAAATGATTCAACTAACTTTATTGCCGGAAATAAAGGTTTTACAAAAGAGCAGTTTAGATTCTATATGGATCAGTTTGTTGTATCGGCCAGGGAAAAGGGTGTGATTCCGGTATTTGTTACCGCGCCGGAAAGATTGTCAGCCGGTACGGATGTTAAAACCGACGGTGTAAACTATGATGTTAATTCTTACCTTGAGGATTATCCGCAGATTATGAGAGATTATGCCGCCGAATATAATGTTCCTGTAATTGATCTTAACAGAGAGTCATATAAGATGCTGCAGGAATATGGTTATTCGGGCACAAAGGCACTTGGCTTGTTCGTTTCCGATGAACTTCATTATACGGAAGCCGGTGCAAATTGGATTGCAGGCTTTGTTGCGGATGAACTTGTAAGATTGGGTTTGCCGGTTGGCGATTGCGTACTCGATAATAATTAAAATTAAAGAAGGGCGTGTTTTGGGCGGTGAATTTCCGCGAACTTGAGACATAGCCCTCTTTTTCTGCGCCGAGCATGGAATTTGTATATGAGGATATGCTAATGAGGACAGATTTGGACACGTGTAATATCGGAAAAGAATATTGAAAAGAGTGGCAAAATGTGTTATAACATATAAGAACCATGAATTAAAAGTGATGTAAGGATGAATTATATGTATAATGTTGTTTTGATTGGTTGCGGACACATGGGTTCAGTGCATCTTGACGATATATATATGATGGAAAATGTGTGCGTATACGGAGTTGCGGATGTAAATGAAGAAAGGGCAAAAATATTTGCAAAAAAGTACGGTGCAAAAAGCTTTGATACTTCGTATGAACGATACTTAAAAGATGAAAAAACTGATATTGTGATTTGCGCTACATATCCGGATTCGCATTTGGAAATATTGAAGCAATGTGTAAAATATAAGAAACACTTGCTTTGCGAAAAGCCGGTAGCGACAAATATGAAGGATGCTGCTGAGTTTGTGTCTATTGTAAAAAATGCGGAAATTAAGGTTCAAATAGGATATATATTAAGATTTAATAAAACATATCAAACTGTTGCAAAGATGATTCAAGACGGAGCTTTGGGCAGTCCGCTCGTAATAAGGATGAATCAGAATCACCATGTTATGGATTGGCGTAAATACGGTGCATTGTTGGCAAATGCATCTCCGATTGTGGATTGCGGTATTCATTATATTGATGTGTGCAGATGGTTTACAGGAATGGAAATTGAAAGTATGAACGGTATTGCGGCAAAAACAGACAAAGAAGTTCCCGAAAATTCATATAACTACGGAATGATGACGATGAGGTTGTCCGACGGGAGTGTAGCATATTATGAAGCCGCTTGGGGGAATACGGTAGCGGCTGATAATCTTAAGGAGTTTATCGGGCCAAAAGGAAGAATCAGAATTACTGAGAGAGAGCATAGGACAGTCTGCCATGAAGAGGGTGATTTGATAGAGTATTACAGGTATCCCGAAAAAGAATATAAGACAATAAATATAGACTGCAAAAGAAGACCGACAGGTGCGCAGCTTGAGCATTTGATAAGAATGATAGAAGAAAATATTCCGGCTGTGCCTTCGATTGAAGATGTATATACAAGTCTTGAAATTGCAATTAAAACTGATGTGATTTTGAGAGATAATTATATAAAATAGGAGTAATTGTTATGCCTGAGTTATATTCGGAAAAACTGTTTGAATTTACAAACTTATTTATTGATAAAGATGAATATATGGGAGATATAAAGATTGTTCAGGTAGGGGAAACTTGTCTTGATAAAGGCGCATCGATTGAAGAACACATTCAAGTTTGCCATGAAGTCACGCTGATTATATCGGGAAAAGGCACATTTATAGCCGATAATGAGAAAAACGAATGCTCAGTAGGTGATATACAGATCATATCAAAAGGGATTAATCACAGCATTATTTCGGATACAGACAGTATACTGAGGTATATTCATTTTGCATTTGATTTTAACAACTATGAACCGCGGAAACTATCAGAGTTTTATGGACAGTGCAAAAATGTTTTAATACACGATGATGGGAATATCAGGTGGATTTTAAATATGTTGGTCGATGAGTATGCGAATAATCATGATTTTACGGATATAGTGAAAAACAGTCTTGTTAATACTATATTGGTGCTTATATGGCGAAGAGCAAATGTACAGACATCAACATATCGTCCCATAATCAGCGGGAATCCTATCGGAAATACGGTTTACAGTATAATAAGATATATTGATAACAACATTGATGCAAAGCTGACAGTTAATAGTGTGGCGAAAAAATTTTCATATAGTGACGAATACATTTCGCGCCTGTTTAAAGAAAAAACGGGTGTATCTTTGAAAAAATACATCATAGCCACAAAAATGAATTATGCAAAAAGTCTGCTTGCAGAGAGAAAGTGTTCTTTGACAGAAGTCGCCGAACTTATGGGGTATAGCTCGGCCCAGGCATTTTGCAAGGCTTTCAAAAAGCACACCGGCTATACTCCGGGACATTTTGATAAAAATATTTAAAAATTATATATTTTCATAAGGAGGTTTATAAAAATGAAAATTGGAGTAATAGGCTGCGGAAATATTGCAAATTCATACCATATCCCATGCTATTTGGAAAACCAAAAGGCTCAGATTAAGTATTTTTGCGATATTATCCCCGAAAGAGCCGAAAAGGCGGTTAAGAAATACGGATGCGGTATCGCTGTTACGGACTATAAGGACGTTTTGGCGGATGACGAGGTGGAGGCAATATCGATTTGCACACCGAACCGTATGCATTCAATAATAGCAGTAGATGCTCTTAACGCGGGGAAGAATGTTCTGTGTGAAAAACCCGCAGCAAGAGTATATTCTGAAGCACTAAAAATGCAGAGCGCACAGCACGATAGCGGTAAGGTGCTAAATATTGGTGTTGTTAATAGATTCAACACCGGCATAAATAAAATTAAGAAGATTATTGACGATGGTGAATTAGGCGAGATTTATCAGGTGTATGTAAGTTTCAGAGCTCACAGATCAATCCCGGGACTCGGAGGCGATTTTACAAACAAGGACGTTGCCGGAGGCGGTGTACTCATTGATTGGGGCGTACACTATTTTGATATTGTAATGTACTGCTGTAACGACCCTAAGGTAAAAACAGTATCGTCCGAACAGTTTAAGAAATTAGGTAATCCTATTGAGGATTATGTATATGAGACTATGTGGGCAGGTCCGCCAAAGGCTGACGGAATTTGTGATGTGGAGGAAGGAATTACGGGTCTGATAAGAACAGACGGTCCCGTTATTACATTTAACGGAGCATGGGCTCAAAATATAGGTGAAGATGAAACCTATATTGATTTTATAGGAACAAAAGGCGGTATAAGATTGCATTATGCCAAAGATTTTGTTATGTATTCAACCAAGAATGGTATGTTGACGGAAACGACATTTAAAATGAACGAAGGTATGGAGTTCATGCCGATGTTTAAAAATGAGATTAACTCATTTATTGATTGTATAGAAAGCGGTGAGAAACTTCCTTCACATATTGACACTAATATTGTAACAGCTCAAATGCTTGATGCAATCTATAGGTCTGCGGAAGAACACAGAGAAATTGTTCTTTAGAACGTTATTGAAAGAGGTGATTGATAGATGTATGATTTCCCGATAGGAGTAATACTTGAGTCATTTAAGCTTAATCGCAGTGAGGCGATACGAAAAGCGGCTCAAATAGGAGCAAACGGCATTCAAATGTATGCCACAGAAGGGGAAAATTCTCCTGAGAATTTAACTAAAGCTGACAGAATACAATTAAAGAATGAGGTAAAAGCAAATAATCTTGTTTTTTCGGCACTTTGCGGAGATTTGGGCAGAGGTTTTGGAAACAAGGAACTTAACCCCATGCTGATAGAGAAGTCGAAGAGAATTGTAGAACTCGCTAAAGACTTGGGTACGAACATTATTACAACCCACATAGGTGTTGTTCCGGCTGATAAAAATCATGAAAGATATAAGATTATGCAAGAAGCATGCTTTGAACTTGCACGCTTTGCCGACAGCATGGAGGCTCATTTTGCGATAGAAACCGGGCCTGAAAATGCTGTTGTATTAAAAGGCTTTCTGGATGATTTATCATCTAAAGGTGTATCGGTCAACCTTGACCCGGCAAATTTTAAAATGGTGACGGGAGATGACCCTGTTCAGGCGGTTTACACATTGAAGGACTACATTGTACATACCCATGCCAAGGATGGCAACCGCCTCAATATCGGTAATCCTGAGTTTATATATCAGGCAGTCCACCCGGTGCCGCAGGGATTTAATGATATTCAGTATTTTGAAGAAGTTCCGCTTGGTACGGGAAGTGTGGATTTTCCGAATTATCTCAAGGCGCTTGAAGATATTGGATATAAAGGTTTTCTGACCATTGAGCGGGAGGTTGGCGACACACCACAAGAAGATATAAAGACTGCTTACAGTTATTTGAAAAAAGTAATTTCTGAAAATTAAGGGGGTTGAATGATGAAAATAGGCTTTATTGACTACTATCTTGACGAGTGGCATGCAAACAATTATCCGCAGATGATAAAGGAATTGTCGGGAGGAAGGTATGAAGTTTCCTTTGCTTACGGCAAAATAGATAATCCTATCGGAGGAATGACAAACAGAGAATGGGCAGAAAAAAAACGGAATAGAGCTGCTTGATACTGTTGAGGAAGTCGTTGAAAGAAGCGATAGAATTATAGTGCTTTCCCCTGACAATCCGGAAATGCACGAGGAACTGTGCGAGATACCGTTAAAATCCGGCAAGCTTGTATATGTGGACAAAACATTTGCACCGGACAGAGCGACTGCGGAAAGAATTTTTGAATACGCAAGGGCTAATAACACGAAATGCTATTCGAGTTCAGCACTAAGATTTTCAAGCGAGCTTAAAAGTATCGATAAAAATACAATTAACAGGATTTACAGTGAGGGCCCGGGTACATATGAGATTTATGCCATTCATCAGATTGAACCGATTGTTTGTCTTATGGAGAGTCGTGCAAAACAGGTTATGTTTACGGGTGACAGTAATCATCCTTCCATGATTATAGAGTTTGAGGACGGACGTTATGCTTATATGTATCAGACATCTGATTCGCCGTTCCGTTTAACCGTGGCAAAACAGGATAACAGCAGTGATATTTACAGTATAGAATCAGACTTCTTCAGGCTGTTTATAAAAGAACTTCTGGAATTTTTTGATACAGGAATAATACCTGTGCCGCAGGAGCAGACAGTTGATGTCATTGCAATAAGAGAAGCGGGTATAAAGGCAATGAAAACGCCCTTTGTTTGGGTAAGGGTATGAGTCTTTTGGATGCGTAATAAAAGTATTTTGACATAAAATGCTTTTATTGCGCATTTTTAATGCGTTGATTTACAAGGGTGATTTCCTTTTTTTGTCTGCAAAAGCATAAAATAGCAGCTATGCGATTTATAAGAGTTTTTATATGTTTTAGGGGCAATCCCTCATTTTGTGTAAACCTCAAATTGAGCTCCAAAATGATAATATAATCTAAGTTATTTTCTCAGGGGGGCAAGCTTGCCCCCTGTAATTACATATTAGCATAAAATTTCCGGCATGTCAAGGGCGCCCGCA
>JAQXZB010000009.1 GCA_029226975.1 Clostridiales bacterium
ATTTGTGTTTGTTCCGGCATATGTCTTTAGGAGATTTTCCAACCAGTCAAGCTGAGCTGTTGAAAAATTGTCCTGAAGGTTTGTATTAGAAATACTTGTAAGCTCCTGTGCCAGATAAATAAACAAATTATCCTTTTCACCTGCATCACCTTTTTTCAGCACATAAAACCACGGTGATTTTTCAAACGGACGAACCATATCGTCTCGTGATGTATAATTTATAAAATTATCATTTTCCTGCGAATCGTGATTTCCGCGAGCCATATATATCTTTGACGAATCGTAGCTTGAAGCATTAATACTTTGCGTATATACTTCATATTCCGATGCACCGCCAACAGATGTGCAGTCACCCGATATATTTACCATATCAAGATTTAATTCCGCAAAGTAATTCAACGCCTGAGTCCACTTATACGGTGCGCCGCAATAATTATCCGAATTGGGATCGGAACTGTTATAATTGACGTGAATATCAGATACCGACGCAAAGGTCATTTCAAGGTTTCCGCTGTCAAATTGCTTGCTTTTCGGAATATCATAAAGAATTGCGTCCGATAACCCCTGCGGAACATAATTCTCCGTATCGGTAAAAAACACACCCAAATGTGACGCACCGTCGGGAATCGCCATGTTTTCAGCCATATTGTATTCTATTGTTTTATTTGAGTTTATTTTTATCGCAGCTATCTTTTCATATCCGCTCAAAATCCCGTTATCATCTGCCCAAAACAAAATACAATATCCTGTTTTTTCTCCGGAGGATACGGTAACCGTACCCTCGGCATATCCCGCAAGCCCTGCCTCACGTCCTGTAAAAACATAATTCACAGCCGGTGTCTGTGCATTTATTCCCTGTGGAATACAGAGATTCACGGAGCAAAGCAGCAGATGCATTGCCAAAATTATACTTAAATTTTTATTGTTCATAAATCTCCTTCTATGTTATTATCATCACCGCACCTGAATTGTTTTGTACCTCAATTACATACAGTTTATTCTTATATATCAACTTGAATCTCATACCGTTCCACTTTTTAGGGAGATTTGGCTTACATATAAGCTCACCGTTTTCTTCTCTTATTCCTGCAAAGCCTTTGACTGCTGCAATCCATGCACCTCCGGCACTTGCCGGATGTGTTCCGCCGATATATACCAAGCCTGCCCATTCCTTACCGCCCTTTGTTAAATCAGCCTTTGCCGATTTCATAAACATGGGATATGCGATTTCGGGATTGTTTGTATAACACGAAAGAAGTGAATACATACACGCTGATAATGATGAACCGTGTTCGGTTCTCGGCTCATAGTATTCTAAATTCTTTGCCATTACCTCGGTTGTATAATCATCCTTAAACATAGAGAGCATTGCCACAACGTCCGCTTGCTTTATAACCTGTGTATCCGCCGCAACACCGTACGCGCCGCCCCAATATTCCTTTGGATCTATCAGTCTTGAACGCACCTCGTCCACGCTTACGTCCTCAAGCTTGAAATAGCCGTCAAACTGTTCTATTATACCGTTCTCATCAGGCTTTCGGATAAATATGTTTTCGGATGAATCCTTAAGCATAGGCTTTAAGCCGTCATATTTGTCGGACGGGTACTTGTCTATGAGTTCCAGTGCGGTATCGAACACAAATTTTGCCATTCTGTTCGTATACGCATTGTTATTGACTCTCTCGTGATATTCATCGGGACCTACAACATCATGAATTTCATAATACGGCTCATCTGCCTTTTTAATGAGAAGTGAGCGGTAAAACTCGGCACATTCAATTGCCATATCCATTGCGCCCTCATTCAAAATATCATAGTCTCCCGTTGCGTTGATATATTTCATAAGACCGTACACTATCGCCGCCGAAACGTGATACTGCTTATCTCTAAAATGAGTACGCATCGGACGCTTTGTAAATACGTCTGTCACATTGTAGTCCGAACAACCCTCGTATCCGCCGTCCTGGCTCTCCCATGCGTAATATGCACCCTTGAGTCCGTATTCCTTTGCCTTTTTCCTTGCACCGTCCAATGTGTAGATTCTGTACTGCAACAGCGTTTTTGCAATCTGCGGTTCGGTATGTATATAATAATCTATCATAAACATTTCCGTATCCCAGAACACCGCGCCCTTATACACCTGCCCCGACAGACCTCTTGCCGCTATTGATTTGCCTTTCATTTCTCTCGGCGCAATACAATTCAAATGATAAATTGAATAATTAAGCGCATACATCGCCTCATCGTCGCCGTCTATGGTGATTTTTGAAATGTCCCATATTCTTGCCCATGCAGCGGTATGCTCCGCTTTAAGCTCCGTATATGTCATTTCCGTTATTTCACCCTGCGGCTCAAAATCATCCTCCGAGGTTGTTATCTCGGCAATTTTCTCTACGCTGTATTCTTTCTGCGACTCTACCTTAAAGGAAATACGTCTGTATACACCTTTTTCCGTATTTTCCGTTTCACTGGCTGCATTGAAATCTGCATTTACGGTATCACGAACAGTTACGAAAATGTTTTTTTCACCCGTCACACCTGTTACATAATTCACTCCATCCTCATAGCCTGTGCGCATTTTCACAAAATGAGGTCCGTTAATATCCCACACATCGCCGTCAATGCCCGTTATGATTTCCGCATCACATTCAAAATCAGATGCAAACGTATACCTCATTGCAATTAAATGTCTGCGGCTCATGCTTGCAAAGCGTTCACATTTAACCGTTATTTTTCCTTTTTCAGTCTGCCACACTGTTTTTCGGCTGTGCAAGCCGTTTTCAAAATCAAGCTTTTGTTCATGAGAAACAGGCTCGTTTTCGGGAAGTGCATATTTCTTTCCGTTTACCTTAACATATGTATACAGCGGATTAGGCGCATTTACCGTTTCACGCCATGCGTCCCCTGCACGGTCGTAAATGCCCGCCATATTTACGGCGCACATATTCTCTTTCGTGTATTCCTCAAGTGTTCCCCTTATTCCGAAATAACCGTTGCCCGTAAGGAAACGGTTTCCGTTCCACGGTATATTATCCCTGTCAAAATTCTTTTCCGTCAATATAAAATCTATCATCACATTCTCCCATGTCATGCTAAAATGCTTAATGCTCTGTATAAGCTGTCCAAATCAAATATTACTGCTTTTATATCCATATGTTTGTTCTCCTGTATTTACAATATCAAAGATCAAGTGACGATATCTCATGCTATGTCCTTTATTTAAAAAATGTTGCGTAATTCCTCATCACAGAATACACGGTTTGGAGAGGGAGAGAGAAATACCCCAAAAATCAGCTATATAGCTAAGGGGGAATACCGTATATTCTGAGATCAAAAATGCTATCTTATATAGAGGCTGCGTTTCAAGGCAGCCTCTTAATTATGCTGTTAAAATATAAATTTTGTTATAGTTTACAAATCATTAAACTTAGCCTTTGTAAGCTGCGCACCTGAATTTCTATTCAGCCATGTTTTCAGTGCCTCTATATAGCCATCGTTGCTTATAGTTATAGCTTAATTGCTAAACAAGCTTATATCAAAGATATGGGTATTATATACTTTTTTATAAAATATCTCCCCATTTTTAATTTTTGCATCCATCCATATATCTTTTTATCTGCTTTTGAGCTTAACCCTTTACTCCGCCTACGTTTATGCCTCCGATAATCCTCTTTTGGAATATGAGGAATAAAATGAGCGGCGGCAAGCTCGCAAATATATAGCCCATGAAACGAGCATTCATCTGTATGCTTGCGTCACTTTGAAGTCTGTATATCCTAAGAGGTGTTACCTCTCGATTATCGAGATAAAGCAGCGGCGCAAAGAAGTCCGACCACGCACCGCCCAATACATTTATTGAAACATATATTATAATGGGCATGGATAGCGGGAACATGATTTGAAAGAATATTCTGAAGTTACCGCACCCATCCAGCTGAGCCGCTTCAACATATGAATGCGAAAGCGAATCAAATGCATTTTTGAACAGGATAATGTAGAACGCATTTGCTCCGGCAGCGAGCCACATCGGCCAGTATGTATCAAGCAGACTTACACCGGGAACAATCGAATCCTGCGATGCAAACGGGAAATTCAGCATTGATATGTAATTCGGAACCATTCTTATCTGGGCAGGCATCATCATTGTCCACACAACCAAAGCAAACACTATTTTTGTTCCCTTCGGCTTAAGCTTTGATAAAACATATCCCGCAAATCCGCACACAACAATAGTAAATGCCAAATCACCTATTGAAAGAATAATCGTATTTATGAATGATTTTCCAAGCTGAAGCTGTTTCCACGAATCCGATACTCTGTGCCACAGGTTTCCGGGAGACATATCCTTTGGGAACATGCTGAAGGACGAATACATTTCCTGCGACTCTTTGAACGCTGTCAGCAACGTCCATATCGCCGGAAAAAGCGATATTACACAAAACGCAACAAGAATGGCAAAAAACAGCCAGTAAATAAATTGTCCTTTAAATGTTTTCAATTCAGCGCTGCTCAGCAGTCCCGCCTGTTTATTTTGAAACTTTTTCATTGTATGCCCTCCTTAATATGCGTTGTCTTCAACTTTCTTGTTAAGCCTAAAGTAGAATATTGTCAGAACCAAGAGTATAAGAAATATAATTACACCCAGAGCCATAGCCTGACCTGTTGCTTTACCTCCGCTTGCAAAGCCGTACTTATACAGTTGGTATCCGAGAGATATGGATGCACCGTTCGGTCCGCCGCCCGTCATTGCAAGAGGCTCCTGCATTATCTGGAACACAGCAATAATCTGATTTACCAAACACAAAAGCAGTGTTCCCGCTATCTGAGGACGGGTAACATTCCATGCTCGATTTAACATTCCGGCACCGTCAATAATTGCGGCTTCATACAGCTCGGTAGATACTGACTGAATAGAAGCGTAATAAAGAAGCATTGTACCCGGAAATGCTTTCCATGTGCAATAAATCACAATTCCCGGTATTGCAAAATTCGGATTAGTCAGCCATGTATACGGCTCCAATCCAAGCTTCATCAGAATCACGTTCAAAAGACCTGTCTGGTCAGGGTAATATACATAGGACCACATGAGCATTGCCGCAATTCCGGGAATAACAGCCGGAAGATAAATTATTGAGCGGAATCCGTTGTTAAAGTGCACCATCTCGTTTATAATAACCGCAAGAAGCAAGGGCGGAAGGTAACCTAAGACGAGTGACCATAAAACATACTTCACCGTATTCCAAAGAGTAGGAAGAAATTGTGTGTGGGTTATAACCATCCTATAGTTATCCAATCCGCAAAATTCACCGATAGAGTATCCCCTCATCTTAAAAAACGACCATACTGTGCCAAGAACTGTAGGACGCCATATCATAAGATAGAGAACAATAACCGCAGGAATAAGCAAAATCCATGCATCCACATTATTTCGAAAGCGAGAAGTAACCTTCATTCTTTTCTTTAATTTGACAGTATTGTGATCCTTTAAACGCATACAATACTCCACCTTTCTTCATGAATTTTTCTGCCGCCCATACGCCCGGCACAGAAGCCGGAACGTATGAGCAAAGCGTTTCTCTTAATAAGCCGACAATTAATAATCCAAATTATCCAGATAGTTAACCTGGAAATCACTGCAAGCTTTCTCTATAAGCACTGCGCAATCAGCGTCTTTGCTAGTCAGCACTTCCTGAATACATCCGTCGAGTATGCTGTAAAGCTCCTGAGCGCACACGGGTTCTTCCGGCTGCAAAACACAGTCTCCGAGATCTGTTACAAAATCATTGTAAAGCTTAACATGATTCGGATTCGCATTAGCCATTTCATCTATCTTAGAATGCAAGAACTTAACAGCCTCCGAATCAGTATTCCAGACAGACATGGACTTAACCGTTATAAGCTCATTATTTTCCAGGCGTCTTGCAAGGTCTGCTTCGGTATTTGTCTTATACTCATCCGTAGCGTCCGGAGAATATGTGGTTTCAATCCACTTAAGAGCGCCTTCAATCTGCTTTTCATCAGCCTTATCGGAAACAGACTGAACAGCACCGCCCATAAGAGTTACATGTTTCTTAGGACCTGCGGGCATAGCCATTATACCGATTTGCTCCGGCTCTATAGCGTACTCAGGCAGATTTTTCGTAAAATCTCCCGCAGCCAGCAACATACCGGCATTGCCGATTCCGAATTCCTTATAGTATTCCGCTCCGCCCATCAAGGTATTTGACGGAAGAACGTCATACTTCCACTTCAAGTCCTTTATAAACTGCAAGGCTTCAACGGCTTCGGGACTGTTAAATGTTGCCTTCCATTTTCCGTCCTCATCCTTATCCATAAAGTCAACACCGAAGCTCCATGCAACCGGTGTGAACATCCAGCCGCCGAAGTTGCCCGACGACGGGAATACAAATCCGGGTTTTCCCGTAGCCTCCTTTATCTTAACGGCAAAGTCGGCAACCTCATACCAATCCTTCGGCTGTTTCGGTGTTCCGTCTGCCTCCATAAGTCCCGAAGCTTCCATTAAATCCACGTTAAATCCGATTCCCAGCGCATATGTTTCATAGGGGAATGCATATACTCTGCCGTCCTCCGATACAAGATCCAAAACAGCGGGATTAAACTTGTCATATAATCCTTCCTTCTTTAATTGATCTGTGATGTCCGCCGAATATCCGGATGCGATAATCTGCGACACTTCCGTGAAGTGAGTTCTGTATACAGTCGGGAGCTGTCCGCCGGCAGCCTTCGGATAGAATGACTGTAAATCAAAAATCCAGTTGTTCGGTATTACCTCAAAATCAGGATTTGCCTCCTCAAATCTCATCTTCTTAGCCTCTAAGTTTTCCTTTTCCGTACCATCCTTGGTCGGCCAGTCGCCTACACTGAACTGTGTCTTGCCGTCCTTGGATGCCGTTCCGTTTCCGCCTCCGCAACCCGAAAGCGCACCGCACATCATGGTGATTGCTGCCGCAACCGACATGATTTTTAAAAATGTTTTGTTTCCCATCGTTTTACTCCTTTTATAATTATTTTTTGTAAAATGCAACACCTTAGTATTGCATTTTCAGCCTAACCGTAACAACCTCAAAAGGTCTAAACGCAAAGGCAAGCTCATTATTCTTAACTTCTGCCTTTACGGAATTTTGTTCGAGCATATTTGTAATATATGCCTCGTTTATATTGAATGCACAAGTAAGAGTGCAGTTTGTCCGCGTGTTGCTTGACTCGTACATTCTGATGATAATATCTCCGCTGCCGTCCTCCGCCGCTTTTATTGTATCGATAATTATATTACTTTCCGATACATTAAGCAAAGACTTTTCTCCGGCAAAGCCGTCTTTTATCATAACGTGAGAATTGAGTTCAAATGCCTCTTTTGTCACATCGCTGTCCGCTAAATTCTCGGCAAAGGTCATAAACGAATATTTAAAGCTCTGTATTCCCTTGTCGGCATTCAAACCCGGATGTACGGATGAGTTTAAAAGCGTAAGGCTCATTCTTCCTTTATCTGCGCTTATACCGTATTTGCAGTCATTTAATATTGCCGCACCGCGCTTGCTTTCGCAGAGTGCCGACCATTTATGATTGCATACCTCAAACCGATCCGCATCATACTGTCTCGTTTTGTGATTGGGACGCTTTACATATCCGAACTGCACCTCTGAGATCAATTCATCCGTTTGAATATCGGTATTAAAATCCACCTTTAAAAGCTTATGAGTCTCTCTCCAATCGATTTCGGTTTCAAAATCAATTCTTCTGCTGTCTTTTCTTAAAATCACCCTCTGCACAAGCGAGGAATTATTTAATTTCTTCTTGATTACAAGCGATGACTCAAGCTTTCCTTTATATTCAACGTAAATTTCAGTTTTATTTTCCAAGTGCAGCTCTGTTTTCTCGTAAAAGCTATCTATGTCCCACGCATCAAAAACAGTGGGTTTGTTTTGATACATTCTGAACACATTTGACGGCTGTGACAAATATTCCGTGCCTGTTTGCTTATCTGATACGCTTATCAATTCACCATTTCGGTTAAACTCTGCTTTAATTAAGTTGTTTTCAAGGGTTAATGCCTCGTCGGCTTTTCCCTCTTCCGCAAAATCTCTGCCGAGTTTATATGACTTGAACCCACACGCCGGCACATCAACAAGAGCAATAACCTTATCGCCTATTCTCTGTGTCTCGCAGTTTTCAGCAGAGGAATAGCCTTCGGGCAATTCAATGTATGCTTTTCTGTCCCACGAAAGAGAGTTAAACACAGTTAAGCACTCATTCTTATCCCTAATGACGTTTTCAACTGCCGATGCAGACAATTCATTGGCTTGTCGGATTACTTCCTCGTATTCCTTTTCAGCCTGCTCATGAACCGGAGCAATCGATGTTCCGGGAATTATGTCGTGAAACTGGTTGAACAGCACCGTCTTCCATAGTGCGTCCGTTTCCGCCTTTGTGTCTTTTTTGAGCAATGCTGACCACAATTCGGCGTCACGCAGTGCAAATTCGCTTTGTCTGTTCAGCTTTTTGGTTTTCGCCTGTGAGGTGTATGTACCTCTGTGAGCCGCATAATACAGTTCACCGACGTACCTTTCGTTTATTTCACAGTCGCTCTCCAAGGCTTGGAAGAATTTAACGGGGCTTTCGGAAACCACTTTCGGCATACCCTCAAGATTTGATTCACGCTTTAAATATTCAAGATGAATTTTTGTGGCACCTCCGCCTCCGTCTCCGTGTCCGTATGACACGAGAGTTATCGGAACATCCGCTTTTTCCTTATTCATATGCCATTTTTCAAAAATTTTTGACGGTGTCATATCCACAACATACTCCTGAGTGAGATTCGTTAATATCTCGCTTCCGTCTATACCCTGCCACATAAAGTTGCTGTGCGGCACCTCGTCACCGCCGGTATACTGCCACATTATTTTTGCATTCATAAAATATTTTATACCGCAGCCCTTCATTATCTGAGGGAGCGAACCGCTCATACCAAAGCTGTCGGGCAGCCAAAATATTTCACTTTCGGTGTCAAATTCTTCTTTTATAAATCTTTTGCCGAACATAAACTGACGGATTAAGCTTTCTCCTGACGGTATATTGGTATCGGGTTCTACCCATGTTCCGCCTTCAACCGTAATTTTTCCGTCCCTTACCGCCTGCTTGAGGTCCTTATACAAATCGGGATACTCATTCTTTACGACTTCGAGCAGCCACGGCTGACTTTGGATATATTTATATTCTTCGTATTCCTCCATCAGTTTCAGCTGATTGCCGAGAGTTCTTGCGATTTTTCGTCTTGTTTCATTTTTCGTCCAAAGCCATTGTAAATCAAGGTGCGAATGTCCGATTGCATAAACCGTCGGTGCTGTCGAACCGTTTTTACAGTCCAAAACGGACTTTAATATTTTTCTGCCCTCTTTAACCGATAGTAAAAAGTCTTCAAAGGGCAGTTCTATATCCACCGCATCGCACATCTTTGATAATGCTTTTTCAATTTTTGCTTTTCTGAGCGAATTGTCATCAAGATTGTTTCGCAAATCATATAAAGTATTTATATCCATCCACAGCCGGAACACTTCATCGTAAAACATTCCGAAACTGCCGCTCTTTACAGTCTTTTGCTCTGTATCTTCGGGAAATTCCTTTAAATCCTCTTGTGACAAAACAAGCTTTGTATGCTCCCGGTCAAGAGTATTTTCAAGTCCGTCATGCCCCGCATATGCTTCCATTGCAATTTTAAATCGCTCACCGCCTTTAGAACAGTCTGTCAGAGTTATATGCGTATGCTCCTTATCAAAGGAACCGTAAATTTTCCCGTTTACAAATACCACACTTTCGCCCTGCTTAGCCTCAAAAACCACTCTTTTACCTTTGCATTCATCAGGTACGGTTATCTCTGTAAAGAACCAGCCGTATTCCCACTTTCTGCCCCACTTAAAGCCCGGTAAAATCGGAGTTTTTTCCCTGCTTTGAGCTTGTGCAAGCGTAAGTCTGTCATATGTAAAAAATCCCGTGTATTCAAGACCTCCAATAGCCTTATATATCCTTTTGGGAATGTTTTTTATGTAATATTCTATCTTTGACGAATATTCCTCAAACGCCATCGCATCATCTCCTTTCTTTAGCTGTCAAACTCAATCCCACATATATTTATCCGCACCGAAATCGCTTTCCCACTCGCACGAAACTCGGTTATCCAACCAGTCGAGCGGTCTTGATGTATTGTGCGTTTCCGATGCTTTTTTAAACGCCTCGGTTACTCCGGCTTTCACCTCATCGCTGTACGCATCTTCCGCAATAGATACAAATAACGGTGTTCCGCTTTTGGCAAGCACATCGAGCCACTGCTTGTTCAGCTGCCAGTCTATGCTGTTGGTTATTCCGACGCAGTCGGCATCGGCGGCATAAAACGCTTCGTGCTGAGGCATTCTCATTGCCAAGGTGTTTATTCCGTATTTTTTTGTCCTTGACCAATCCAAGCCGCTCGTATCATCGCCCGTTCTCTGTATCTCGAAAATACCTGCCGACAGATGACTGAACGTATTGCAACCGATAATAAGAACATCATCCCCCGCAGCGTCCTTGAGCGTCATATAAAAGTCTTTTATAATTTCTGCGGTTGTTCTTGTCTTATCGTAAAACGAAACTTCATGTCCTTCCTTGTAAAGGTCTGTTTCCATCTCAAAGCCCCATTGCTTTGTAATATCAAACGATGAGAAATCGTGTTTTATAAGCCTGTAGCCCCATTCTGTAAAGGTTTTTACATCCTCCTTTATAATATTCAATGCTTTCGGATGCGACGGATCAAGTACAAGCATTATGCCCTCTCTGCGCAGAACACATTCCTGCGGTATCTTTTCAACAGTGAGCAGCGGTCTGAACCATATTCCCGGTATTGCTCCCTCAGCCGATATAGCGTCCGCCATCTTCTTCATGTCGCCGAAATTTCTGTTCGCATACTTCCACGGTCCGCCGTTAAAATACTCGCCTTCACGGTCTCCGGAACGCTGACATATTTCCCAGCCGTCATCGATAACCATATACGGCTTTTCTGCGCCGTTTGGTGAACACTCCACAATTCTTTTGGTATGTGTAAGTATTTTATCGAAAGAATTATCGGCATAGTTGCAATACCAGTCATTGCCGCCGTATATTGCTCTTTTTGGAGTTTTGGGATTATCGCACATTTCTCTGCAAAATTCTCTTGCGGCGCTATATATATCTCCGCCGTATTCATTTATGACAAGAGTGCAAGCCGCAAGCTCGCGTCCGTTTAAAACAATATCGTACGTACCGTTTCTCACATCGACGATTAAAACTATTTTATCGTTATCGCATTTCCATCCGCAAAAAGAATTTGGTAAGGTTTTCACTCCGAAGCCATATAGGATATTGCTGCAATAAGCCATAAAATACCACGGCATAATTTTATTGGCATCAGCCTCCTTCCACTCCAAGTCTCCGTATGCTCTTTCCCACGCATCGCCGAGAATCAAGGCGTCTTTAAACCAGTTATTGTTCATTTCAAACTCAATAAACGCAATCGGAGTTTTGTTGCCGGTCAACAGAATTTCATTGTTTTCATTTATGCTGACCGATATATCCTCATACATATATTTGTTGTCTTTAAATATAAGGTCTTTATATTCTCCCTTTGTTATAATCTTGACTTTTTCAAATTTCATAATTTTAAAACACCTACTTATATATTACGCACAAGCGAGGATACATTGAATCTGTTATCATAACTATCGATGAACACTCACCGCCCGCATTGTAATATGTAATTGCTTCATTTATATCTCCAACAGTTATTTCGCCTTTGCTGCTTGTTGTATCATAAATCAGTATCGGCGTATCCTTTGTATACATCACTCGGTCAATATCTCCCGGATTGTAACCGATTTTGACAACCTCATCCACAATATCCGTCACATATCCGATAATCGCAACATAGCTTCCGTTAATATCGGTGGATGAGGGATATTTTTCCTTTTCTCTGTAATCATAATAAATACTTAATTTATTAACTTCTCCCCTTGAATTGGTCGAAACTCTTACAAGTGAGCCTTTTTGAACACCCTGCTCCGTAAAGCTAAAGCCGCTCTCGGCAAGATAAGTCATTTCACTGCTGCCCTTATAGCCATGAACGCTTTCCACTATATCTCCGTCCTCATTGACGCATTTGTTTATCTCATCAACGAGTATCGGGACTTCGGGCGCATATCCGCTAAAGGCTTTATACCCCTTTACAACAATGTATTCCTCATAACCTACACGCTGCTTTGTTTTATAGGTTTCAACTATCACTCCCGTATCTCCGTAGAGCTTATTTCTTTTCATTATCGAGTAATCGTAATTTTGTGCGGTGTCCTTCTCGTCATCACCGGGTATTCCGAAAATGACCGTATCATCGTTGATTACCGACAACGCGCCCATAACTCCGTTATTTTTGTAATAACGGCTTTCGCCAAAGGGAATGTTTACTGTCAGGGAATTTTCATTTTCACGGCTCATGTTGTATGTCGGGGTGTCAATATAATTTATCAAGCCGTCACTGTTTTCTTTAATCAGCGCAATTGTCGGAACATTATATAAGTCCTCGTGCGCATCGGAGGCAGAGCGATAAGTTATTCCGTCAATCTGAATTTTTTGAGCCGTTTCAAAAACTCCGACAGTCCCGTCCTGCTTAAGCATTTTAATATAGAGCTTATCCTCTCCGTCATCTATGCTTGCCTTTATCATATACGCCGCATATTCCGCTTGACTTTTAAGCTCCAAATAAGCTATCTCACCCACAGTATCCAGGTATATTTTCACCTCATTGCCGGCATTGAATTTCTCATAACCGGCGGTTTTGGGCATTCTGTAGCTTGCGGTGCCCATATCAAGTACATACTCATAATCATCGGCACTGAAGGTTTCTATTTTCCCCTCAATCTGTTCGGTTGACACATGAATATCCATATACTCACCGTCAATCGATTTGTATACACTCAGTACATTATTCTCCTTCAGGTCCGAAAAGGATATTTCCGCCTTTCCCTTTGCGGCAATCCTCAGCTTACTGTACTTGTCCTTATCCAAATTCAGAGCTTTTGACGGGTCATGCTTGTCCCAAACGACTTGCTTGGTTTTGTCAATTTTTCCTATAACAATGTTTTCATAAGCTTTTACAACCGCTACGGTATACTTTCCGTTGCTGTCCTTAACAAACTTGGCACTGTAACGTCCCTTTGAGAAAACATCCCCCAAATTGCTTGTTACCACTCCCCCGTTGTATATAACAACAATGCTTTTATCCAAAGTTATTCTTTTTGTTCTGTTCTCTCCTTCTCGGTATTCAAGCTCAAATGCAGAGCTGTCAAATTTCGCATCATTATCCACAGTTACATAAAGGCAGTCCGTTGTATTTGTTCTCTTTGCAAGAAGGACTCTTTTTTTGTCACTGCTGTCGGTGTCAAAATAGAAATATTCGATTTTCTCGCCGATATACTCCTCCAGCTCAATCTCGCTGTCCATAACAACACCGTCAATTTCGACCTCACCCTTCTGCAATGGGGTTTCGTTTACGGAGGAATAGTTTGCCCCGTTAACAATACCCTTGTCATAATATGCGTCATGGTATACCGACAGCAGGGTTTTACCGTCGGCGGTTTCGTATTTTGCGGAGCCTTTAACGGTTTCGCTAAGGTCAAGAATTTCTGTTTTCATTGCATTGAATACCAGTATAAGCATATCGCCCATGGTGAGGTATTCGTCACTTGATACTCCTTCTAAAATGTCAAGCTGTGCCGCAGTTTTTAAATATCCTCCGGGATAGCCACCGCTAAGATCACTGTATTTTGCATAGCCCATCAAATCAAGCAAAATCTTTACGGCTTCGGGCTTTTTTATCTTTTCATCGGGCAAAAACAGCTTGTCGCCCTTGCCGCTTAAAATTCCCATGCTTGTCAATGCGCAAATCTCATTGTATGCCCAATGCGTCTTTGGCACATCGTAGTAATACACAGCCGTTTCGTCATATTTGTCGGCATTTACAATCTTTGCCGCAGTTGATACAAAGTCGGCTCTTGACGGATACTGTGAAATATCCGTATTATAGTCATAGTAATCGGGAATAAACCCAAAATAACGAAGCGCATCAATTGCAAATATCATCGTATCGCTCATGTTTTTATCATCTGCCGCATAAGCATTCATTCCCAAGGCACCGATACAAAATACGGCGGACAAAAACAAACACATTATTTTCTCACGCAATCTTCTCATTTACTATCTCCTCCTATTGTAATTGCTTTAAAACGGCATAAATAATCTTTGCAGCCTGTGCTCTTGTTGCATTGGCAAGAGGATCGAATTTTGTATCCGACACACCATCTATTACGCCCATGCCGTAAAGTGTGCCGACCGCAGTCTTTGCATAGTCCGCAATCAAAGAATTGTCCTCAAATGCAGGCTCTGCCGTATTTGCCGTAGTACCCTTTGTGAGCAGTGCGTTATAGAGCATAACCGCCATATCCTGACGGGTTATTTTTGCGCCCGTACCGAATTTACCTTCTCCTGTGCCCTGTACAATATTGTTTTTATACGCAATATTTACATATCTGCAAAACCAGTCGCTTTCGTCAACGTCCTCAAATACATTACCCGAATATGATGCGTCGGATAAATTCATCGCTCCCACAAGTATTTTAACAAACTCTTCTCTTGTTATTTTGTCATAGGGCTTAAACTTGTTGTTGTCCTTGCCGTCTATGATTCCCTTGTCCGCCAATGCTACAATTGCTTCAACTGCCCAGTCAACACCTTCTATATCCTCAAAAGTAATATTTATTTCGGGAGGAATGTCCTTGGTTTCAGAAACATTCCCCGTACTGCCTGTTACATGAATGTTGGGCGAAGTGCCGCCTCCGCCACCGCCGCCTGTACCGCCGCTTACGGTACTTTGAGTATTGTTCGCCGCATTGTTGTATGCCGATATGAATGTGCTTATGTTTCCGTAATCCTGTCCTACCAGATTTTTGTATATATCAGCATTCGATGAAACGCTTATTCCCAAATCGGCGCCGTATTTTGTCAAAACGGTTCTCAGTTCGCCGTAACCGCTTGCGTGCTTTGCATATGTAAGCACCAAGGCCTCCTTAAAGGTCTTGACAAATTTATCAATATCGTGAATTTCCCTCAATGAAAGCTTTTGAGTAAAATACTGCCGGGTGCTTTCATTTTTGCATATCCCCTCATAAGCCTCGAGAAGATACGAATCCTCCAGATACAGCTTGTTAATCTGCGGATTTATATTTGAAATCATGCCGTCATTTAGCTTGTCGAAAATCAAAAAGCTGTTGAATATATCAATATTCTTTTCGCTTTGGGTATAATCAAACCCATTCTTTTTGGCATATTCAAACAAATCCGTCTTTTTAAAATCCCCTCCCGCGTTCTTGTCGGCACTCAGATATATTATGTTTTCATCAATAACACCCTCAAATGCGGATATGTCATTATTCTTAACCGCTTCATCTATGGCATCATATATTGTTTTTAACTCCTCGGCAGATATTATAACCACGTCAAAATCGGTTTTTTCAAGGTCCTTGCTGTGAGCAAGCCTGCCCTTGTATATTCCCTTGCCTGCATCATAATCGATGTCAAAGGAATATTTTCCGTCCTTTACTCTGCATTGTCCGCCGTATAGCAGCTTTGAATAATCAAAACTCTCAAAGCTCTCATCACCGTTTATGATTTGAATTGTAATAAAGCTGTCGTTAGCATCGCAATCCCCGCTTACGGTCATTTTCTGCGATAAATAATCGTATTTTATCAGATACGGTATTTCCGTCGCCGACACATTGATACCGAGTAATGAAAATGCTGTTAAAAATGATATTAGCTTAATTATCTTTTTCATCTTATCATTCCTTTACTGTTTTGGTTGTTACTCCAATGTGATATTGTCGCAGTATGCAGCCATATCACTTTGCGTATTCCACAAAAATACTTTTACGCTTGTAATACCCATCAAATCCGGCAGCGTAAATGTCGGATTTTCATGCAGGGCAGAGCCGGGTCCTACATACGCAGTCATATTTTGAGCCATTACCGCTTTGTTTTTGTTGTAGTATATTACAAGCCACATAAGCGGAGCGCTCTCGTTTGCGATATTTACAAACTCGGTGTCAATCGTCATTTCCTTTCCCGCTTCAAGATCCGGCATGGCGTATACATAATTTCCGTCAATCTTTACACCCCGCAGCAATGCCGACATAGCCGCATCTCCCGTTGTAAACTTCATCACAAATTCATTGTCAAGCCTTTTCCCGCTGAAGCTCATAACATCGGGCGATATTGTTAAAATATATTTCGTATTTCCCTTAAGCAGTGCGTTCGGTTTTATTATACAGTCGCTGTCATCGATTTCATATGTAAAATCAACCGGCGCTCCGTCCTCTGAAGTAAACGAAATTGCATTTTCAAAGCTTGCTGCGTTCATTTCCGGCCCGAAATCAATATTTATGCTTGACAGTGACGGCGAAACATTTCTTACTTTATCTTGAAGCTGCTCTCCGTTTAGGTCATAAATGGATATACCGTCAACTCCGGCATTTGGCTCTTGGTTGTAAACGGACAGCTTGAAATTATCCAAATAGTTGGCCGGATAGGCGCTTGACCAGTTTCTTATTCTAAAATATGTCAAGGACTGATCCACATAACCGCTGCCCACAATATTTCTAAAGCCCTTTGCCGTTACCGTTCCTCCGATTTGATTTCCCGATGCGTCATATACCGAGTGGGTTACCGTCTTTTTATCCAGATCCACTATGTTATTGATTGTTATCCACTGTCCGTTATCGGCACTTGCGAAAAGACAGCTTCCGTCCTTTACATATGTTGTGTGATATATGTTCCCGTTTTCGTCTATGTATGCCATATTAAGTCCGTCCCCGGTATCGGCCGTAGGCAGAAGCTCTATCATATACGGGTTTCCGGATAAGTATACGTCATATGAGAGATTGTATCTTCCTTTGGTAAGAGCATAGGGCATAGCTATGCGTATTCCCGAATTTACATTTGTCATAACCGCAGTTTTTGAGTCCGCTATACCCTCCGGCACTTCAAAGGACAATGTGGGCGACATTGCCAGTATGCCTAAGCCCTGCATATTATCGGTTGTAATGTTTTCAAAGCTTTCGGATCTTAAAACCAAATCCTGTGTATCCTCGCCCTCAATCCACTCTGCCGAAAAATTATCAACATATAGGCTGCTTGATTGTCTTATGTTTCTGAATCTGATTTTTGAAAGCTCCGTAAGCAGTCCGTAAGCGTTGGCATTTCCGGAAATTCCCGGCTTCAAATTACGAACTTGTTTAATAACATCTCCGTCCCTTGATGCCGAAACATTATATACCCCCTTGTCAAAATCCACAACGATTGAAAAATCATACCAGACATTGGGCGTATAATTCGAAACAAGCTCTACAGATGCGCTTTCCGTCTGCGTTCCGAATACCTTTGAGCCGCCTCTTGAGCAAACCGCATATAATCCCAATTCCTCCTGCTCATCGTCCGCATTGAGAAACGTTCTCTCGGGTATAAGCTCAATTGCTCCTCTCGTTCCCTCCTCAAACATCATTGAAGCCTTTATTCTGACCTTACCGCTGTTTATGGGTGCGTCAAGGTCATATGTAATGCAGGCATTCTGCTCAAACTTCAGATATTGATTGCCGCCATCGGAAACGATTTTTGAATCCGGTGACCACCACCAGCCGCCCTTTCTCCAGCCGTTGCTGTATAAGCTCTCCAAGGTGCAGTCGTCAAAGTTGTCGGATATACATAAATCATAACCCGCCGCCATGACATTTACCGATACAAGCATTGTAAAAATCATTGCACAAGCAACAGTTAAGCTTGTAATCTTTTTAATCATCTTTTTCATTGTATTCATCCCTCCAAATCACTTTACAAAGTTCCATTTTCCGAACAATAAGGCATTTTTAGTTTGACCTATACCCGAAGTATATTCCATAAAGCCTTTTCTTCCGTTTCCGTCATTGTCATTGACCAAAATCGAAAATCTACCCGGCTTGCTTACGTCCGGCACAAAATCCTCTTTAAATATTACCTTCCATGGTATTGCGCATTCATATACGGTGTATGTATCATAGTTCTTAACCTCAATCTCAACCTCGTTAAGCTCTCTTGTAATATTGGCGCTTGAGGTTTCATACATTGCCTTATATCTGTATGCCGCAGACCTGCCGCCCGAAAGCTTTACCAAACCGATTTCCGTAAATGCCGAGTTTCCGAGAGAATCGACAAATTCTCTGTCGTCAAAGCCCAACTGTATGCTGTCTCCCTGCCATAGCAGGCTCGGCTCTGAGGCGGCACTGTGCACATCGTCGGTAACCGTTGCCATGAAATAGAAATTCTCCTCATCCCATTTCGTAATCGCCGAGAAGGACAAATCGGAAGGTCCTTTCCATTCTCCGCTGTACATATACACATCCTTTTCCTCATCGGCACCTACCCAGCTTCCCGTCCATTCGCCGTTTTCTATAACACCGTCTATCTTGGGCTTTTCGTAGGCGTAGCCCGACGATATAAATTCCACCTTGGACTCGTTTGTGTCCACATATCCGCTGTCAAGGGTTGTGTCCACCGTTAAATCTATGGTTTTCTTTGTTACCTGTTCGGGAATATTAAACAGAAACACTGCCTTTTCTCCCGGCATTAAATCGTTAAATCTCTTTGTTCCGTTATAGCTTGCCAAATTCTTTGGCTCTTTTATTTCCACATTGCCGCTGAGCCTTCCTGTGTTTGAGTTGTTCACAACTTCCGTGCGTATTCTCCAATGGGTGTTTGAATTGAGCACCGCCTGCTCCGAACTTACCGAAACCGTAATGGGGTCTTTATACTCTATTCTGTGCTCAAAATTGTAATATACATTCCCCTCATCATCGGAAATAATTATTCTTATGTTTTCGGGTGAATTTATGTTTTCACTTGTTTTTAAAACCACCTCGGCACGGTTGTTTACAAAGCCTTTGTTTTCAAGCTCAGTAATGTTCTTTGACTCAATAACCTTGATGTTCATATTCTTATCGCAAAGCTTTGTAAATCCGAAACGCACCTCATCGTTTGATGTTGCCTGTGCATAAACCGAGCCGAAATCCAAATATTCGCTTTTTGCGGCGTCCTTTAATTGGGTAAAATCCCCGATTAAATAAACCGGCACTTGCGATACGGGGATTGTGAAAACGCCCGTTTCGGAATATAAGGTGTCAACCTTGTTTCCGTACATATCATATAAATCCGCATATTGACATCCCAAGGAATAGCTCTTCTCTTTTTCTTCCTCTCCCGACATCAACAGCAGCACATTTTTCTTCATTTTATTGTTGTAAAAGCTTGCCGCGTATATTCTTCCGTCCTGTAAATGCTCCACATAATCGGCATACTTGCCGCAGAACTCGTTCATTGTATTTACAGCCAGAAAGCTCTCCTTTGCGGCGTTTGGAGTATTGTCCTTATCATCATACCAGTTTATAAGTCCCCAGCAGTATTCCTGCTCCCAGTCGCGGTCACGGTCGGGGAACTGGAACTGAGTAAACATATCCGCCAAATCATACATCTTCATAACTGCCAGGAATCGCACAAAGTTTGATGCCTGCTCAACACGGGTAAATCCGCCCATATATGTTGAAAAGCCTCCCTCTGTGTACCATATGGGCTTTTCATCTCCGTACTTTTTCATAAGCTCCTTCAGTGCCAAGCCTTCCTCTACGGTACGGTATTCACGATATTCTCCGGACCAATCGTAGGGGTGAACACTTACCATGTCCATGTAATCATATCCGCCGGCTTCAAATACCCGCTCTATCCATTCAAGATCAATACTCGCCGTATCGCAGCCTATTACAACCGCATCGGGGTTAACCTCTTTTATTTTTTTATATGCCGCCTTGAGCATTTTCGCATAGGTTTCCGGCGGCTCGGACGCATTGTTAAAGCCCGAATGATTGTATTCATTCCATATCTCAAAATATTTGACAGTACCCTTAAGTTCCTGAACCATAAACGCGCAGTAATTCGCATATGCCTCTATCGCCTCATCCGAGGACGGTGTTTTTCCGTTATCGTAGAACTGATTATAATAACATAAAATCAGCAAAGGTTCTATTCCGTTGTCTTTCATTTCCTTCAACTTATTTTTGTATGCATCAGGAAACGTTAAAACACCCTTTTCCTTTTCAATCTTTTCCCACAAAATCTCATCTCGAACAACATTCATACCTGCCATCTTTATAAGATCTGTCTGCTCCTTAATATCCTTTACCATCCATCCGACAAGCTGATAACAGGTTCCCAAAAGCGGGTTTCTGTCCTCGTCCGCGGTGACCTTTGACACCGAAAACTCCTGTGTTTCGGCAGCCGTATATTTTTCTTCGGGATTGTCGTCATACCAACACGTCTGATTTAACGTGATATTATACAATCCGTAAATGCCGGGATTTTCAAGCTCGATTTTTTGCTCCTTAATCTCGCCCGGCGCAAGCTTAACCTCTTTCTTTTCAAGAGTTTTTGTATAATACTGTGTATCCGCGTCATAAACGTACTCATATTCGACGGTTATGTTTTTTTCAGATTTATTTATTGTTTTTTGGTTAAAGGAAATATAATCCGTCATCTCATAAATATTTCCCAATTTATCAAAATCATATATCGTAGACGCCGGGTTTTGCGGCTCGGCTCTCTCTATTTTTACATTACCGAATATGACGTCATCTTCAGACATTCCGGTAAAGGTATCCCAGATACCGATACGGAAGTCACCGACCTTGTCAAGCTTGTTTGAAAGACGCATATCCTCCAAATAATATGTATATGTTTTCCATGTGTTTGTATTTGTCAATTCCACCGTTCCGGCGCTTCTCCAGCAAGTGTTCTCAACGGCCGCTCCGTTTTCATCAACACCAAGCCAAAATTGCGATTGAGGATGATACGAGTCATAATTAAGCGAAAACTTACCCGTCCCCTTATCGAAATATTCAATCGTTACAGCCATGGGAGTGTATTCCGGCAGATTATACATAAGCTTATCGTCAACATCAAACATAATGTATAATTGACCCATTGACTTAACGGTAGTAAGCGCTTTTTTGCCCTGTACCATCGTTTCTGTCATTCCATATTTTTGAAATTCCATATTAACCGGATTATCCATGTCCGCAAAATCAACATAAGCGCTGAAATCCTCTGTATAAGCGTTCGGTATATCACCATCCTCGGCAAATACCGGGCATGAACCGAAACATAGTATTAAAGTCAAAAGCAAGCTTATAGTCTTTTTCATTCCTATAATCCACCTTTCTGCGAAAGATACCGACGGCGATAACCGCCGCCGGTCCCTCTCGACCAATTACTCATTTAATCTTTAATTGACCCTCGCCAATCAGAACTTAATGCCCGGAACCAAAGGATTGCATTTATCCAATCCGTTCCAATACATGATCTTAAGGCTTGCCGCACCTTCGGGCAGTGTAACACTTCCGAAATCGGCAGTTTTTGTGCCTAACTCATATGCCGACAACTCAATCGGACTTGTCATAACATCCAAAAGCTGTCCCTTTTCATTGTATATTGCCGCAATGGCAACATTTGCCCTTGCCTCACCGGTATCATTTTCGGTGTCTATGCTTACTTTCCAGCTGCCGCTTGTAACGTCCGCAAAAGTGCCTACCGTTGTTGTATCATCGATTGTGAAATTGCCTATTGCGTTGGGGTTGTACTCAACCTTAATGTTATCCAACTTCACATCGAACATACACGCAAGGCTCTTGTATTGTGTTGTGTCAATCGCCCAGCCGTACCATACCTCCTTAGTATCGTCAGCCGCATCTTTGTAAATGCAGTTAGCATCTATCGACGCAACCACAGTAGTTGAATTTCTCGGAGAAATTCTTGCTACCAGTCTTCTGTTTGCAATATCCAGTGATGCCGAATATGTATACCAGTTGGACTCTAAAACAGCAGGATTGCCGTTTGCATCTTTATACTCCACACCGGTGCCATCTACACCGAACGCACGAACATGAGAATCGGCATCATCCACATACATCAGCGTCATTACTTTTCTTCTTGCGGCATATTGGTCTATCTCACCCGTAAATACCGCAACATCCTTTCCGCCGTAATAGAAATCATATTGAACGTTAAAGTTTTGAGTAGCTACTGCGTTTGTAAAATCCAACGCCCACACATCTGTCCAGAGACTGCTGGTCACCTGCATATACTTATTATTTGGAGTTCCTCCTATAATCGGTTGTGTTGATCCTGATGTAATACGAACACCGGCATACTCACTCTGTGCCGTATAATCCTCAAAATTCTCCTCAAACAGCGAATTTTTGCCGATTACCTTGATGTTTTTGGTGTATGCTTGTGCCATATCATATCCGTGATATGATTTCAGATTGCTCATATTAAGCACTGCATTCCCCGATACAATGTCCTGGTTAAATGTCATTGTATATGTCTTAAGGTCGCCTGAAAGCTTGCCTGTATACGGAACATTTGCGTCATTGTTTGTAAAGCTTATGTTATCCGAGGTCATTGTTGAACGAGCCATTTTGTCGCTAAAGGCAATATCCACGGACTTTACTCTTTCCGAGAAATTATTGAGCACCTCGCCTTTTCCGTTCTTATATGTAACAGAAGTAACAACGGGAGCTTCATAAACCTCGCTGACATTTATATTATCAAGCGTTCCGTTAAGAAGAACCATAAGATTTTCATAGCTTGTGTCCGCTATAGCGTAGTTCCACCATACGTCGTTATCCTTATCCTCTTTATAAATAGCTGTTTGATCAAATGAAGCAACTGCTGTATTGGTTCCTTTTTCGGTTATTGCTGCGGTCAGCCTTCTGTTTTCCGTATCAAGTATTGCGGAATAGCTGTACCATTTTCCTGATGTCAGTGTGGCATCATTGCCGCTTGCATCTTTATATTTGGGTCCAGTTTCATTGGCAAAAGCAGCAATCTTGCCGGTCGAACCGTCATACCACATTATTGTCATAACTGTTGATGATGTTACGTTATCAAAGCCTTTTCCGTCAAAATCACCGACAAATACGCCACCCGTTTTTCCTTCATAATAGAAGTCATAGTCCACAGTAAACTTTGTTGTGTCTATAGGTCTGTCAAAATCAAATCCATGTGATTCCCAGCTAACAGCATAGCTTATGCACTTGTTGTTTGCGTCCGTAGGATCAGTGGTTACCGATGATATTGTGTCGGTAGTCTTTGCTTTTCTGAGAGGTTTTATTGTTTCTCCGTCAAAGTTTTCTTCAAACACCGTCTGAGAATTAGCAATTTCAGCTACTTTTACATTATCAAGATTACAGTTACGCAGAGTTATGAGGTTTTCAAAGCTTGTGCCTTTTACTGCATAACCCCACCATGCATTCCCTGTCTGACCGCCGTCTTTATAGTTAACATCACTGTCAAAGGAAGCAACCGTATCACTCTTTCCTCTTTCGGTTATTGTTGCAGTCATTCTCCTTGTTCCGGTATACAGTGTTGCTGAATAGCTGTACCACTTTCCCGATTCCAGTGTGGCATTCGATGTACCGTCCGCAGTTTTATATTCTATGCCTAAACTGTCATGACAAAACGCCCTAATCTCACCGCTTGTGTTTGTATACATTATGGTCATTGTTGTAGAAGTCGCCGCATTCGTGTTGCCCATGCCGTTTATGTCACCTACAATTACCGCATCTGCTTTTCCGTCATAATAGAAGTCATAGTTTACCGTAAAATTCGCTGTTGATATAGGTCTGTCAAAATCAATCGCATACGGATCCCATGTATCACCATGGTATACATAGTGGTTTTGGGTACTTTCTTCTGTCTTCCATTCCGCTGGTATGCCGCCCGGTTTTTTAAGAGATATGTTTGAAGAATCCTCGAAATTATTCTCAAACACAACCAAGTCCGATTCGGCTGTTGCCGCACCTGCCGAAATACTGCCTATTGCCGACAATGCCATACATCCCGACAGAGCTGCGCTTAACATTTTTTTCATTACATTTTTCATTGCAATTCCTCCTTATTTTGGTTGTTGTACATTGTTTTTAGTATATATTATTTTCATGGCACAAGTTCTGCGTCCTCAATCACCGGAATCATGTTTTTATTCCACAAAAACCATTGAATTTTTTCCGTATCATCGGAATTGTAATCATTGCTGTCTGTGCCGCTGCCTTGGGGAATCGTTATTTCGATTTCACCCGATGTTTCGCCGGTATCATTCCATTGAAGCACGCTTTTGTATGCCGACATCAATTTTCCACCTCCTCCCTTTACAGCGCTCATGAAGTGAAGCTCCTCACCGAGGCTCTCCTTTCCTTTAATTTCAATGACGCTGCGAAGCTTATCTCCGGGGTTAAGTTTTTCTCCGGAATACGGTTTATTATTCACATAGTAGCTTATTTTAATTTCATCAGCCGCATATGCATTATAAGTACCGTCTTTATCTTTTCCGTTATAAACATAAATCCCGTAGTATTCATCCGCATCAACCTTAAAGCTGAATTCAAACTCGCCGTATTTATCTACTTTGGTTTGATTTGCATACTCTATAGGTTTTTGCGGCTTGACCTCGTTTTGTACAAGTACGGTTGCAAATGTGCCGGGCTTGGCATTTTTCCCCTTAACCGTAATTATGTTATTGTCGGAGGTGATTTCTAAGGCGTTTTTCTTTGAGCATACGATATATGCAGGTTCCTCACAAAGAGCGCATACATTGCCCGCCGCAAATCCGCCAATCTCATTTCCGTCAATATCATACATTGTAACCTTTTCGTTGGGGTTAATATGCAGTACAAGCGAATCCCCCTCATCGGTTATTGCAATTTCGCCGGTATTGGCATTATCCTCCGCAAGCCGTATATTTTTTGAAGCATTATTTATCTTGCTTGTCCACAGGGCGAATATATCGTCTTGGGTACGAGTATTTTTAAATCTGTAGTATGTATATTGTCTTGTCGCATATGTACCTGCCGCCTCTTTGCTTACAAAGTCTGCTTCTGCAAACAGCTTATTGTAAAACGCCAATGCGGTAAATGACGATTTTGCGGTATGGTCCAATCTAACCATGCCGAAATTTTCTTCTCTCCCGTCACCGTAGCCGCACAAAAACGTGTACAAAATCAATTTTTCCATTCTTGGATGCGTTTGTGCCATCAAGGCGGTTCTTACAAGATTTACACCTTGCTCATACTCGTTATATCCCGTTTCCTCCGATGCGCTCGTTCCGTACTCGGACACCCATATGGGCTTATCCAGCCCCGCATCGCTCAACGCCGTACTCACATAATCGATATGCTCGTAAAAATCAAAGTCGAACTCATCCGAATAGCATCCGTTATTTGCCTAAGGGTGTATGGAGAGTGCGTCAAAATAATTATCCACATTCGGCTGTGCTATGAAATTATGTAAAAATTTATTCGCCTCTGCTTTTTTCATGCTGCAGAGTGCTCCCGCCAAAATAGGAACATTTTCCATGCCCGGTTTAATATTATTGTTCTCGTCATACTTAGCCGCCTTGTATACAGTCTTCATTATTAACGCATAATGCGCTCCGGTTACAAAGCTGTCAGCCTCATTCCAAATCTCAAAAGCCGATACACGGTCTTTAAAATGCTCAATCATAAATACGCAGTAGTTTTTAAACGCCTCGAAGCTTTCTTCGCCCGGCCACGGCGGATAAAAATTCAGTCTTCCGCCCTCACCGCGGTACAGGTCGTTGCCGTATCCCAATATCAAGAGAATTTTCTTTCCGTTTTTATGCAGCTCATTGATGTAGTTTTCATATTTCGCCGGGACATTATACTGCCCCTTGACGGTTTCCACATCTGACCATAGTATTTCATCACGAACCCAGCCCGTTCCGTTGTCGGCGGTAATATTGAGAAACGTTGTTACGTCCTCGTCTACAAGACCATGATGCGTAGAATAGCCTAAAAAGTCATTGTCTGTATAATTGTGCTCCATTATCGAAAATGGCATTTCACCGCTGTAGCTGCCCAAGGGGCATCTTACGGTCACCTTAAATTTCACACAGCCTCTTACCTTGCTTATATCCTCATCAAAGCCTTCCAAAACGGAGGTTTTTTTGCCGAGGTCATAATTGTTTATGCTCTTTGTCAGGATTTTTTTATTTGTATTGACGTTTGCAATCTCATATGTAACGCTGCCTTTCATATTAAGGTTTGATGCGTTTGTAATCTTAGCGCATAACGTGGGCAGATTGTCCTCGGTATACCGATACCCGTCCGCAGGATTGCCGATTGATGCGACAGCACCAATCACATCGGCATTGCTCATAACGCCTATATTGTCAAGCTTTACG
Source organism: Clostridiales bacterium (assembly GCA_029226975.1). Lineage (GTDB taxonomy): Bacteria > Bacillota > Clostridia > UBA1381 > UBA1381 > Ornithomonoglobus_A. The sequence goes on from JAQXZB010000009.1 coordinate 26,408, forward strand.
CTAAACATTGTAATTAGCTGAGAAAATTCTCCGCCCTCGGCTATCCAGCCGTAATAATCCCCGGTGCCGGTTTTTCTTGCTATATTTGACAAAGACGCGCTTCCAACGATTTCTCCGCTTGTATTTTTTATTGAGAGGGTAACAGAGCGGCTTACTGTATTTAAAACAGCGCTGTAGCTGTACCAATTGCCGGCTTGAAGCACCGTTTGTGTGCCGCTCTGTTCGCCGTTTTCGGTTATATTCGGGGCATGACCGTCATTTAAGCAATATGCCTCTCCGGAGGCGTTGACCCACAGCAGAGTCATCATTTTGCTTATATCGGAGCTGTTTCTGCTTCCGGTAAAAATTGCGAACTGTCTGCCCTCAAAGTAAAAGTCGAAGTTTATTTTAAACTCGGTTTCCTTAACAGCTTCATGAGTCATTGTCATTGACGTCCAATCGGGTGCTTTGACATTTATGTATTTATTACCGTTTTCATTTACAATCTCCGCCGATGCGTCTGCGCCGTTACATGGTAAAAAGTTATTGTAAGTATCCGAGTCGAAATCCTCGCCCAAATAGATATTTACCCCATTTGCGGACGCTGCCGACGATACGCCCGTAACGCTTATATTGTCAAGCTTTACGCTAAACATTGTAATAAGCTGCGAAAACGCCGCGCCGTCGGCTATCCAGCCGTAATAATCCCCGGTGCCTGTCTTTCCGGCTATATTGGACAAGGACGCGCTTCCGACGGTTTCTCCGCTTGTATTTTTTATTGAGAGGGTAACAGAGCGGCTTACTGTATTTAAAACAGCGCTGTAGCTATACCAATTACCGGCTTGAAGCACCGTTTGTGTGCCGCTCTGTTTGCCGTTTTCGGTTATATATGGAACATGGCCGTCATTTAAGCAATATGCCTCTCCGGAGGCGTTGACCCACAGCAGAGTCATCATTTTACTTATATCGGAGCTTTCCCGGCTTCCGGTAAAAATTGCGAACTGTCTGCCTTCAAAGTAAAAGTCGAAGTTTATTTCAAACTCGTTTTCCGATATGGTTTCATGAGTCATTGTCATTGATGTCCAATCAGGCGCTGTAACTTGTATATACCTATTGCCGTTTTCGCTCACAATATCCGCCGATGCGTCTGCGCCGTTACAAGGTAAAAAGTTATTATAAGTATCCGATTGGAAATCTTCACTTAAATAAACAGTCATTTTGCTTTCCGACGCAGCCGACGATATACCCGCAATGCTTGTCAGGCACAAAGTCATTACAAGAAACAGACTTATCAGTTTTTTCATTTTGCACCTCATCTCCTAACTTTCAATATTTATTTTTACAACAGATTTATAAACAGTGCTCCCATAACGGATCTGTTTTGGAAATTCACCCAACGGCCGCTTGTTACATAATAGTAATCGGTTACAGGCACTCTGTCGGGAGTTTCACTTATAAAATCAAAGATTTTTCCATATACCAAATCCCTGTATTCCTTATCATCGCTCATCACTGTAGTCCATGCCATCCAATCCAATTTCCCGTAATCCGCACGGCAGTCAAGAGGCAATCCGTATCTGCACATTTTTGTTTTATACATTTCCACCTCCCGTTTATATGTTTCCTCGCCAAACAAGTTTAATCCCAGCAGCTTATCCCAAATCATATTATACTTTACGCTCCAGGTATTTTCGCTTCCGAAGGCAAGGATTGTGCCCATTTCGGCTTTCGTTTCCTTTTCCCATTTTGCCGCAAGCTCCATGGCTGTTTTTGTATAGCAAGCTTCATCAAACATTTTACCGTATGCGGCTATGGCTATAATGGATTTAATGCTCAAATTGCAGTTATGGGGCCATGACCCGGCGAAATCATCGGTACAAAGCTGTTCTTTAGGGTCATATCCGTTTTCAAGCAGGTAGTCTGCCCATACCTTTAAAAGGTCCTTATTTTCCAAAGCGAAAGCACTGCTGTTTTGAGCCTTACAGACTGCCGCTGTTGCAATAATTGCATTTCCGCATTCCTCAACCGGCATATGAGCATCATTTTCAAGCCCGTATGCCAGACCGTTCACCAGAGGATAAACACCGACATCGTGAGGAGCAAAGTCGTGATTCCATGCATTGCTTCTTGCAAGCTTGAATATCGGTCTTAACATACCCTTAACCAGTTCGGGATTATACTTCAAAAACAGCGGCATGGACGGATACGTAACGTCAAGGGTAGCCGCGCAGCCGTTACTGTAACATTCCTTTGAAATGAATATTATCTCTCCGTTCTCATCACATGACAGCTTATGCGCACCTATTGCCTGCCGGAAAACAAGTGAAACCACCTTTTCATATTCATAACCTATTTCTCTTGCTTCACTCATCAGGCGTTCATCAAAGTCCCGGCACATTTTTTTAATCTCGGGATACTGCGAAACCGCCGTTTTTACCATTTCATCAAAGCTTGAAAACTCTTTTAAGTAATATTCATCAAGCTGTTTCCCGAAATATTCCAAGGGCTTTACAAAATTGTACGCTATCACCACAACATCGTTTGTTTTTTTGCTTTTCATGCCCAAAAGCGGCTGTTCATTACAGGCATTATATGCTTTATTTATATCAGCCTCCCTCGGAATAGGCTTATAAAGGCTCTTATCCCTTCCGTCAAGCAAATATGTATTCTTGGCGACCAGATGCAGCTCGCCCCAATTTACAAAGCAGTCGTCACCGCTTTCTTTCAATATGTTCTGAACTTTGTTTTTACAAAAAATACTGTAGTCCGTTTTGCCGCAGACCACATCTTCTTTCCAGCTGTTCACGCAGCACTCCGCCGAAATATCAAAGTAAAAGGTTATATCATGCTCTTTGCCGTCATTTACTTTTATATCATATTCGATATAAGAAAGCGGTCTTGACAAGATATTTAGCTTATCCGGCAACAACGGAGTTACAAATTCCAAAGTTACGTCCACAATATCATTTTTAAATTTATACTCGGATATGAGCGGCTTAACTTCTAAAGATATTTGGGGAATAACCGCTGCAGGCGGTCTGTATCTGCTGCTTTCGGCATAATTTATACCCATAAGCGAGTAGTACTTTCCGTCTATCATAATTCCCGCATTCATGCCGTTTTTTCTGCCTGCCCAATTTCTCGTCACATCTTCATTGAGTTTATCTGCAAAAGACCATATAGAAAAGTATGGATCTGTCGTAATAAGCGGTACTGCTGTTGGTCTGAATTGTTTCATTTACTGTTTCCTCACGATTTACATAAAATATCTTTAAATTCATTATATCATATAAACCCGCATTGTAAATGTATAATACTTCTATCTATGATGTAAAATCTTCCGATGGGTTTCCTTTCCCGATTGCCGCCAAAAAAAACAATTCACTTAAAGACGGTTTTCGTTACCTTATAATATTACCACATTTTTTAGATAAATTCAACCAAACATATACTTCATTACATATGTAATTTATGCCAATAATCATAATACCGCCTTTATTCACCGAAAAAACAGAATAAAATAAATACTTGACTTTTTTCTGTATCATTGGTATAATAAATACACCAACAAAGATTGGGAGGGATTTAGATGTCAAAAAAATACTCACGCTTTAACGAAGATATTTATCTCTATTACGGTTTGGAACATAATCCTATAAAAAGAGCCTTAATCGGTATTACATTTCCCGATGTCACATATGAAGTGGTTCGTGATGTTTCCACCGTATACAGCATAGAATATGTATACAGCGGAGAATGTGTTATTCAGCATAATAAGGATTTTTTTGTAGCAAAGGAGGGCGATGCTTTTATTCTTAATCCCCACTCGTTTCACCATTATTACAGCAACCCGAAAAATCCGGTGAAAAAAATATTCTTAAATATAGATCAAGGATACTCCATTATAACCCATCTTATAAATGATTATAATCTGAAGAATTTCATTCACCTTCCCGAATTCAATAATCCGTCATACTGGGAAACTTGCTTTGAGGCAGCAAAATCAAAGGACAGAAATCTGTCTAAAATACTTACGTTCAGCATACATAATATTATCTCGGACATAGCTGAAAAAAAGGCGTTGGCGGAAAACAGTATGCTTTATACGGTAACCAATCTTAAAACTTATTTTGAAAAGAATATTACAAAATGTGTAACATTGGACGATTGCTGTGAGCTTGTGCAGCTTGAAAAATCACAGCTGCATAAGCTTTTCAAGGAAACCTTCGATATAACTCCCATTGCATATTTTAATAAGATGAAAATCGATGACGCAAAAACAATGCTCAGCGGAACAGATGTAAGCATCACGGAAATTGCCGCAATTTACGGTTTCTATGATGTGTATCACTTTTCCAAAGCATTTAAGAAACACATCGGTATGTCGCCCACCGAATACAGAAAAATCAATAATACACACAACCGCTGAATTGACTTTTGGCAGATGCATGACGGGCGGATAATATCCGCCCTCTACACTACCGTTTTTAGAATTGCCGCAGGAAATAAAAAAAGGTGCATAAAAATCTATTCCGTCCGTATTCATCTCTTCAATCAAATCAACGGCATATCCCCACGGGAATATATTACTATAAAACGTGCGGAAATGGCTATAAATCTGCTAAAACAAGTGATATGTCGAAGCTTGAAATAGCCGAACAATGCGGCTTTTCAAGCTCCTCCAATTTTTACAAAGCGTTTTTTTAGATAACAGGCAAGCATCCGAAGGATTTTTGCCGATAAACCTCATGTGCGTCATCAAGTAATTTTCTCGTTCTGTTATAAACAGCCATATCAACGGCGGGTATATCCTGATAACAGGTATCAAGTGAGAACTGTACTTCCGGATTAAATGCCGGATTGATTGACTGATAGATTTTTGTATGTGCTTCCTTAATGGCTGTGTTTATGTTCATTCCGTTCTCAACCGCTGTGATTGTATCGGCAAGCAGAACCTTCAGTCGGTCCTCTGCCTCTTGATATACCTCCGGTCTTAGGTACATATCACGGGCGTTAAGTATGGCATTTTTCATAATTTCCGAAAGTATTGCGTAATCGTTGCAGTTTGTTTGTCCTGCGATTACCGCCTTATACACTCTCGGCTCTGCCTTGTTTTCTGCCTCCGCATAACCTAAACCGTTCTGTACCTCGTCAAGAATATTGCCTATAAGATTTTCGATGATTAGAATTTGCTCCTCTGTTGCGTCGAGCGGAGCGGTTGCTCTCGGTATTTCTGCGGCTGATACCGTTGCAGTCATTGATACCGCTAATGCCAGTGTGATAATTGTTTTTAATGTTTTCATAGCGAAAAACCCCCTTAATTTATTTTATATCATAATTATATCGGGATTAGATTACGTTGTCAAAAAAATCTTGGCACATATTGATTTAATAACAATTCGGTCGGCGAAATACCGTAAAGCCTACACTTGATGCTGTGGATACCACTACGTTATTTGCACTTGATGAGCAATGAATAACAAGGATATTTCCGCTTATGTCCTGTCCCACAACAATACCGACATGGCTGTAGCTCGGCAGAAATGCCAGATCTCCCGCCTGCACCGCTGATGTTGATACAACTACACTTCTGTCACGCTGTCCGTATGTGCCGTCACCGACATACATACCGCTGTTATTAAACACCCACGATACAAAACCGGAGCAGTCAAGACCGTATGCTCGGATTGTTCCCGATGACGGGCTTCCTGCCGCTGTTACTCTGCGCATACTTCCCCATGCGTTGTCCCAGCCTATGGCACTTGATTTGCCGCCCCAAAAATAGTTTACCTTTCCCACAAGTGAGCCTGCATTTTTTACTACGTCTTTTTGCTTCTGCGGCAATGATGAGGGCAGTCCGTTTATAATACTCTGCACATCGGCATTGGTAATTGCAAGGCTGTGGCTTGATGCGGTCAGTACATCGCCATGTTCGAGCAGGGTTTCAACCGCTTCACGCTGCTTTCCCGTCAAGCCATACTCATCCATAAGTTCTTCTTTTGTTTTTCCACTGATTGTAATAGTCAGCTTTTTGGTCGTTTCCGTTTCAGACGCCTGTGTTTCCTCTACGGTATATTCAACTGTATTAGATGCTCTGAAATATTCCTTTAGTTTCTCCGCCTTTGCATCATCAAATACAACAACATCCTCTGCTGTGTTATCCTCCGCCCCTGCTGTCTTTGCCGCAAACACGGCTATAACAATATTTGCATTTGTCTGATTATCAATGACTTCGACCTCTGTATGCTCTACGGACAGCTCTATATCCTCTGCCGCCTGTGTAAGCTCAATATTATATTCGGATATAATCTGAGAAAGCGGAATAGTGCCTGTTTCCGTGACTTCCTCAGATATAAAAATCCCGAAAGGACTTGCCGCTATTGCTGCTATGATAATAACAATTATAAGCACCACAAGCATCACTGCCCAACCGCCGAGAGCCGCCAGCGCAGAAATAAGTTCTTTTGCTGCCGCTGCGACAGCCTGTGCAACTTTAACCGTAACTTTGAAAGCAGTCTTTACAGCCGCCTTTGCCGTCTGTACACTCCGCCGTGCAAGCTCTTTTGAACGTTTAGCCGCCTGTTTTGCCGCTTGTTTTGTAACCTGTTTTTGAGTTTTAACAGTCGCCCGATTTGCTGATTTCTTTGCTGTACGCTGTGCTGTTTTAGGCATACGAATTTTCCTTGCAGGCTTAATCGAAGAAGCTTTATTCTGCACCGATTTTATTGTGTTTTTAGGCTTGTACTTTATAATTCGTTTATCCTGTGAGATAATATAAGGATTTATCTCTGTGCCGGATGGCTTTGCCTTTACATCTGCCACATTGCGAGCGTGTGAATGGATATAACTATCTCTTGTTTTTATATCTGTCTTTTTGACCTTTATCTGCTCTTGCGGTGTCGGTTTCTGCTTTGGCATATGTACATCTGCCTGAATGGGATTTTCCGATACAGGCTGAATATCTGTAACCTTGATTTCAGCCGTATTTTGAATTTCGGATTTTGTTTTGAGTTTATTTTGCACATATTTTCTTGCAGCTTGATTTTTATTATCAGCAGTCTTTAATGTCTGTTTCTCCTGCTTTGCTCTGACTGCCTGCAAGGTTTTTGGCTTTATCTTCTGTGCCTTTGACTTATATACCTTATCGGATTTCAGACGATAATTTCTTCCTCCGGCAGCAGACTTGGTTTTCACATATTCCGCTTTGCTCTTTATTCGAAGCATCGGTTCCGGTGATCTTTTCGTTGCTTCTGAAGATAAAACTACATCCTTAGTCTTCATCTTTGCTGACTTAACAGCCGCCTCCTGCCGTGCTTTAATTTTCATCTGCTCCTGAGGAACAGTCTTATTTTCCGCCTGTAATGCTGCTGTTTTTGGAGCATTAATTCTTTGCAGCCGAACAGGCTCCTGTGTCGGAATATCCGACACAGGTATGTCATAGGTTTGTCCTCTGCTTCGATGCTGTATTTTGTTCTTTACATATCTTGCAGACTTACGCACCGTATCAGCCGAAGCATAAGCAGTGCTTTCCGCCTTGTCCTCAACCTCGTCAACCGCATAATTTTCAGGGCGTTCCATCTGATCCGAAGTCTGTTTCTGAAGCTCTGTCTTGCTCTTTACATACTGACGCTTTAAGCTGTCCACCGCACTCATCTGAACAGTAGCTTTTCCTCTTGCCGAATCGGAAGTTTTCAGCTTGTGTGTATTACTCCTCACATTCTTCGGCTTGCTTTTTATATCTTTCATCACTCCCTCCCCGGACTTGTACTCATCAACTCAAACAGCTGTGTATCAGTAGGGAAATCGTTTGCAAACGGCACGATAGAACCGCCAACCTTAATAAGTCCATGCCCTGCCGGAGCGTTAGTTATATATCCCATCTGAGTTTCTGAAATACTTAAAAGTCCCGCAAGCTCAATTCTGTCAGACGGGGATTGATTAAGCATTAGGAGAAATTCACTGTTTGCAAGCATTCCCCTTGCTGTTTCGTTACTCAGACAATCAGCTATATTCTGTGTGATACCCGTCAGAAGTCCGCCGTACTTTCCGAACCGCTTCCAAGCCTTTAGCAGAAACTCCGCGCTGTACGGATTTTTAAAGAACAGGTGTGCCTCATCAATATACACCCTTGTGTATTTTCCTTTCTTACGATTTGCCATAACCCTGTTCATGATATTATCAAGCATAATCAAAAGACCGATTGACTTCATCTGATCTCCAAGCTCCAAAATATCATAGCAAGCGATACGGTTATTCACATTGACATTGCTCTGATGTGAAAAGGCGTCTAAGCTGCCCGTTGCAAACAATTCAAGCGACAGTGCCAAGTCGTGTGCCTCCTGCTCCGGCTGGCGCAGTAATTCCTCTCTGAAATCCGCAAGCGTAGGCATTATATCAGACTTGCCGTTAAAGTAATTGCCGTACACATTGATAGTACAGCGGTCAATAATTGAGCGGTCTTTTGCGCCGACACCGCCGCCGAACCGTGCGTCACCGTTTTTAAGCAGTTGGTCAAACAGTGATATTAAAAATTCAGACTTTATAGAAATCGGATTATCCTCTCCGCTCATATCTGCGTTTATATCCATTGCGTTTATATGGTTGGGTGATGATGCCGACAGCTTTATTACCTCACCTCCGAGATTTGATACAAGCGGCGCATACTCGCGCTCCGGATCGACTACGATAATATCATCATTCGTAAACAGCGCTGCCATTGCAATCTCCATCTTTGAAGCAAAGGATTTACCGGAGCCGGATACGCCTATGATAAAACCATTGCCATTGAGCAGTAATTTTCTGTTGCACATCAAAAGGTTATGC